>JBFGYD010000198.1:0-5305 GCA_041587615.1 Lysobacterales bacterium | reverse complement strand
GCGTCCCCGGCCAGCCGCTCGGCCAGCCCTTCGGCCCAGGCGCGCCGTGTATCGTGTTTGCCGCTGTTCAAGCGAAGGTATACAGATTGCTGCGCGCCGGCCGGTCGTCCTCGGCGCGCGTTGCCGTCCGGTCGTGGGCCAGCAGCTCGGGCCACAACTCCGGCACGTCGCCGCGCTCGATCAGGCAGTCCTCGAGCACCAGCGCATCCAGACCGGCGGTGACAAAACACCGCAGTGCATCTGCCGGCGAGCAGACGATCGGCTCGCCGCGCACGTTGAACGAGGTATTGAGCAGGACTGGACAACCGGTGATCTCATGAAAGGATTGCAACAATCGGGCGAAACGCGGTTGATCTTGCGACGTCACGGTCTGCACCCGCGCGGTGCCGTCGACATGGGTCACCGCCGGCAGGGCCTCTGGATCAAGCACCATGGCCGTTTCCTGCATGAACGGCGACGACCCGCCCAGGTCGAACCACCGGGGGGCGTGCTCGGCAAGCACGCTGGGCGCGAACGGGCGGAAGTCCTCGCGCTTCTTGATCTGCCGGTTCAACCGCTCGCGCGCGCTCGGGCTCCGCGGGTCGGCCAGGATGCTGCGCGATCCCAGCGCTCGCGGCCCGAACTCCATCGGTCCGTGGAACCAGCCCACGATCTGACCGTCGGCCAGGCGCCGAGCGGCCTCCTTCAGCAGCCGGCCAGTTCCATCGCCATTGGCGCCGTAGATCCTGCCTGGCAACGGCGTTTCGGACAACTGCCGGCGGATCACAGCGCCTTGCCAGCGGGGCCCCCAGGCCGAGTGTTGGAGGCGGCCAGGAAGTTGTGCACTCAATTGGATCTGAGCCAGCGCAGCCGCTCCCAGCGCGCCGCCGTCGTCACCGGGCGCCGGCGGCACGAACAGCTCGGCAAACGGCCCTTCGCGCCGGACCCGCCCATTGGCGACACAGTTCAGGGCGACGCCACCGGCGAAGCACAGGCGGTCACTGCCGGTCTGCGTCCGCAGCCAGCGGGCTTTGCTCAGCACCTGGTCCTCCAGCAAGCGTTGAATGCTGCAGGCCAGGTCCGCGTGCTCCGGCGTGGGCGCCTGCTCCGGATCGCGCGGCTCGACGCCCAGCAGGTCGACCAGCGCCGGCGAATACAAATTCGCTCCGGATCCGAAGTCGAAGTAGCTCGTGTTCAGTCGGAATGCCGCGCCTTCGTCCGCTTCAATCAGGCGCTCCAGGAGACTGCAAAAACGGGGTTTGCCGTAGGCCGCCAGGCCCATCAATTTGTATTCACCGCTGTTGACCCGAAAGCCGAGATAGGCGGTCAAAGTGGAATACAGCAACCCCAGCGAGTGCGGGTACTGGACCTCGTCAAACAACTCCAGATGGTTGCCGTGCGCGTGCCCGTAGCCGATGGTCGTCCACTCGCCGACCGCGTCCATGGTCAGCAACGCGGATTCGTCGAACCCGGAGTAGCAATAGGCGCTGGCGGCATGGGAAAGCGCGTGGTCGAAACACCGAATCGGCCCCTCGAAGCCCAAACCCTGACGAATGGCGTGCAACGGAGCCCGCGGGTCGAGCGCGGCGGGGTCCCTCGCGTGCCCGGCCCACAACTGTCGGGCCAGCTTTTTCACCGGCTGTTCGTAGTAGGCGACGCAGTCCACGTCGCTGACGTCGATACCGCCCTCGCGCAGGCAATAGACGAAGGCGTCGACCGGCAGTCGGCGGTCGTGTTTGCGCCGGGAAAAGCGCTCCTGGGCCGCGGCCGCCACGAGCTTCCCGTCCTGCAGCAGACAGCAGGCGGCGTCGTGAAAAAACGCGGAAATGCCAACGACGTTCATCGTCCCGTCGCGCGTTCCGCATCCCACCAGCTACTTTAGCGTCGAATGGCGATGCCGCTAGCGACCGTCCGGCTTCCGTCGGGTCTGTTCTTCCGCCCGCCGCGCGTCTTCTTCCATCTTCTTGCGAAGGGACAGCGGGCGCATATCCGTCCACACTTCCTCGATGTAGTCCAGGCACTCCTGCTTGGTGCCGGTCTTGCCAACATCCTTCCAGCCCAGAGCGTTTTCCCGGTCCGCGGGCCAGATGCTGTACTGCTCTTCGTGGTTGATGACGACCTTGTACTTCGTCTGGTCATTTTCATCGTCCCAACCGGCGGCGGCACTGGCGCCGCAGCCGGCCAACAAAGCCGCGGCGGCGGCAATGGTTCGCTTGTTTCTCACGCTTCAATTCCCCTGAGAAAGTAACGAGTATAAGCAAAACCGGCGTGATAGCCAGCATCGCGTCAGCGCCTCGCACCTGACCGCCGACAGACTTGTTTTAGCGACGCGGAAAGCGAGTACGTCCTGACAACGGCGGCTACAACCAGTCCTTGAGTCGATAGTAGATCATGCCAAGCGCCACCATCGGCCGGCGGAACGTGTGAGCGCCGGGAATGAAGATGGGTTTTATCTTGGCAAAGACGTCGAATCGCTCGATTGTGCCGGCGATGGCGTCGGCCACGATCTGCCCCGCCAGGTGGGTGACGTTGACGCCGTGCCCCGAATAACCCTGGGAATACAACACATTTGATGAGATTCGGCCCATTTGCGGCACGCGGTTGATCGGCACGCCAATGGTGCCGCCCCAGGCGTAGTCGATTTTGGTGTGCACCAGTCCTGGATAGATTTTCAGCATTCTCGGTACGAGCTGCGCCTTGATTTTTTCCGGATCGCTGCCGAAGTAGTTGCAGCGTCCGCCGAACAACAGGCGCTTGTCCGCGCTCAAGCGAAAATACTCGAGCACGAAGTTGGGATCGCAGACGGCGAGGTCGCGTGGATTGATGGAATCGACCCGTTCTTCCGGCAGCGGCTCGGTGGCAACAATGAAGCTGTTGACCGGAAACATGATGCCGCGAAGCTTGGGCTCGATGAAATGATAGGCGTTGCCGGCGATCAAAACGAAGTCGGCCGACACCGAGCCGCGCGCGGTCACGACGCGCGGCCTGCCGCCCTCCTCGACCCGCAGCACCGGCGAGCGCTCGTGGATCGTCGCCCCCTGGCCGACGGCGGCCCGCGCTTCGCCGAGGCACAGATTCAGCGGGTGCACGTGTCCGTTGCCCATGTTCTCGAGCGCCCCGATGTAGGCCTCGGTGCCGATCGTGCCGACCGTTTCCTCCCTCGACAACAACCTGTATTCGAACGGAAAATCGTGCTGCTTCAGGGTCTCGAATTGCTCTTCCAGATCCCGCAGATGCCGCTGCTTGATGGCCACGTCCAGGTAGCCGAACTTGAGGTCGCAATCGATATCGTAGGTCCGCACCCGTTGCCGAATGATGTCGTGCCCGGCCCACCTCATCTGCCACAACAAATCGTCGACGTCCGGGCCGTGGAAGCTGGCGATCGCCTTTTCGCCGGCGATTCCGCCGATGATCTGACCGCCATTCCGGCCGGAGGCCCCCCAGCCGACCCGATTTGCTTCGACCACGCGCACCTCATAGCCCCGCTCGGCCAGATGCAGTGCGGTCGAGATGCCGGTAAAGCCGGCCCCGACCACGCACACGTCGGCACGCTGCGCGCCCTCGAGCGGCGGGAAATCGGTGACCTCATTGACCGTGGCCGCGTAATAGGAATCGGTGTGTGGCTGAGGTTCGATCATCCGGCGACGCATCCTTCCCTATCGGCTCAGCTCGGTGACCGCGCGCAGGGCCTGGTCGATGGCCGCGTGGGTGTAGGCGTCGGCGGCGGCATCGGCGTTGGCGATGGCGATGTGGCCGAAGGGCCGGCGGGCGATCTCGTGCGGGGCCTCGCCGGGGGCCCAGTCCGGGTCCCACAGGTCGAGGTATTCGTGCGCGTAGCCGTGCGGCCAGCGGTTGACGGTGATCGCCAGAACGTCATTGGCGACGTCGAACCCGGCCGGCCCGAGCATGCCGTCGAGCACCGTGCGGACCTCGCGCTCGATGTCTTCGAAACTCAGCTCGAGCAGCAGCGTGCGGGAATCGCGGCGTTGCTGGTGGATGTGCACGTCCCGCCGCGGCGGCGCCACGGAGCCCCAGAACATCATGGGCACCGGACCGGGGTCGTCCCGTTCGTGCCGATACCCACCGGTATTCACACCCCTGGCCAGCCAGTTTTGGGCGTGCAGGCGTCCAGGGCAGTACGCCCCGGCAATACCCAGCCGGTCGGCCGCCTGGCTTCCGCGCAGGAGCACGTTGGTCAGGATCAGCGGACACTTGACCTGGCGGCGTTGCGCCTGCTTCTGCGCTTCGGGCAGTTCCGGGCACAAATGTGGGATCATGACGTGATAGCAGGCCAGAATACAGTGCTTGCAGCCCACCCGGACGGTCTGGCCGTCCTGGACATAGGTCACCGCGGCGCCGTCGTCGACATTGGCGCAGTTGACCGCAGTCGATTCGAGCCGTAAGCGCACGGCCGAGCCAGGCCGGTCCAGTTTCGAGTAGTCGAATCGCGCGGCGGCGATGTCGTCCATGCCCTGACCCGGCGCCACGGCGGGGATCAGCTCGCGCACCAGCAGCCGCGCGATGGACGCGTTGCCGTCCGGAAACATCGCCACATCCTCGCCATAGGCCTCCCGGGTCAGTTCACCGAAGCCTCCCAGCAAGTGGGCCGCGGGCAGACCGGCTTCCATCGCCTCGGCCACCGAAAGGCTGTGCGCCGGCACCCCCCAGTACCCGTCGGTGGTCTTGACGAACAGTTCCACCGCTTCCGCGGGCAGGCCGCCGTGCCGGGACAGGAAATCGGTGTAGCGGGTTCCGCTGAACAGCTCCTGAATCTGCGCTTCGTTCAGCCCTTCCTGGAGTCTGTCTTCCGCCGCATAGAACCGCTTTAGGGCGGCGCGGCCTTCGACGCTCAGCGGGAACTGATCGATCTTTCCGGCGGCTTGCGCACGGTTGCCGTAGCGCAGGCTGAACCCGCGCACCAGGACGTCACGACCGTAGGTCGCCCGGTCGAACCAGATCGCCGGTCCGGCCCTGCCGCCGTAGCCGTAGTCGAAATCCAGACCGGCGGCCAGGCGCTGGACGTCGACCCCCAGTTCGGCCAGCAGGTCGTTGACCGCGGCGCTGAACTTACGATACTCGAGGTTCATCGTGCCGCCCCAGGCCAGGCGCATCTCACCGCCCTGGTGAAACTCGTTGCGCCGGGCATGGCCACCGAAGTCGTCGTGATTGTCCAGCAGCAGGATGCGCGCCGCGGAGCCGAATCGCTTGCGATAGTAATACGCCGCCGCCAGGCCGCTGATGCCGGCCCCGACCACGACCAGGTCGTAGGCCTCGTCCAGGTCGCTCGCGGCCGCGAATCGCCGGTCATCCTGAGCCAGCGCGTGGG
>JBFGYD010000197.1:0-5309 GCA_041587615.1 Lysobacterales bacterium | reverse complement strand
GTCCTCGATCACCAGGTCCATCGCGGTCTCCTCCGGCGTCGCGCCGCGCTCGGCCGCCACCGCGGCCAGCGTCTTGCCGGTTAGCGGCTTTAACGCCTCGTTTTTAAAGCCCACCAGCAGCACCCGGTCGGGCGAGCCTGCCGCCAGGTACAGATTTTCCCAATCGTCCGTCGGGGTGCGCATTTCCGCGATCACCCGCGCCCGAATGGCCGGATCGCGCAGGCGCTCGATCCACTGCTCCTCGCCCCCCTCTTGCACCCAGGGCGGCATGGCCGCGTCCAATCCGGTCGCGCCGGCGGTGTAGGTATACATGTCGGCGGTGATGCGAAGGCCGGACGCGCGCGCCGCTTCGACGCGCTCGAATACCCGCGCCAGCTTCGGCCAGTTCGACTCGCCCGCGGCCTTGAGATGATAGATCTCGGCGGGCACGCCGGCCTCCCTGGCAATCGTGATCAGCTCGTCCACCGCCTCCAGCAGCCGGTTGCCCTCGCTGCGTAGGTGGGAGACGTACATGCCGCCGCATTCTCCCGCCGCCCGCGCCAGCGCGATCAGCTCCTCGGTGTCGGCGTAAAACGCCGGTGCGTAGATCAGCGATGAGCCCAGTCCCAGCGCGCCCTCGGCCATCGCGGCGCGCACCAATCCCTGCATTCGCGCGAGTTCATCCGCGGTAGGCGCTCGGTCCTCGTAGCCCAATTCATGGACCCGCACCGTGGTCGCGCCGACGAAGGAAGCGACGTTGGTGGCGATCCCGCGCGCCACCAAATGATCCAGGTATTGCCGCAGGCTGGTCCAGACGATGTCGTACTGGATGTCGCCCTGCTGGCGTTTCATCTCGGCTTTCATCGCCTCGGTCAGCGGCCCCATCGACCAGCCCTCGCCGAACACCTCCAGGGTCACGCCCTGACGAAGGTCGCTCACAGAACGGCCGTCCTCGATCAACGAATCCACCGACCAACTGAGCATGTTGATGAAGCCTGGAGCGACCACCAGACCGTCGAGGTCGAGTTCACGCCGGCCGCGGGCGCTCACGCCGCCGAGGGCCACGATTCGGTCGCCGCTGACGGCCACGTCGCCGACAAACGGCAGTCCGCCGCCGCCGTCCACGATCAAGCCATTGCGAAGGACCAGGTCGTATTCGGGAGCGGCCGGATGCGACGCGCAGCCCTGGATCAGGACAAGCAGCAATCCCGGGATCAGAGCGGCTAATCTACGCGCAATTGCAAAATACTGTCTTGGAATGCCCGGATTAGGTCCGGGATTCTTTGCCCCGGTCACCGGCGGTGTTATGGTGCTCATCCGAGGATTCTAGTGGTGGTCTTGGCGGCCAACAAGCCGCCGGCGCTGGCCCGGGACTTATGGGTCACGATGCCACCGCGGGGATGGGTTGACGGAATGTCGGAGCGTAAAAACTGAATCAGGAGGACTTTTACCCATGGCAGGCAAGTTCGAATTATTTTGCGGTAAGGACAAGCAATATTATTTTCGCCTCAAAGCCGGCAACGGCGAATCGGTAATCTCGAGCGAGGGCTACACCACCAAAAAGGCGGCGCTCAACGGCGTGGCGGCGGTACAAAAAAACTGCGGCAACGACGCTCGCTTTGAAGTTCGCGAGGCGAAAAACGGCAAGAAGTACTTCATTCTCAAGGCCGGCAACCACCAGGAAATCGGGCGCAGCCAGATGTACGCTTCGGCCCAGTCCTGCAATAAAGGCATGGCTTCGGTCAAGCGCAACGGCCCCAGTAAGCGGGTGATGGACCTGACCGGCGACTGACGCGCGGCGTCCCGGAGGCGGCACCCGATAGCCTGATCGTTCAGGCCTAATTGCGCGACCAGAACTTGACCGTCCGTAAGTGGCGGATGGCGCGCGGCTGGTCTCCTTTCTCGGCATACAGACGCGCCAAATTCAGGTGGGCCTCGGCGATCACCGGGGCCGCGGCCTGGTACGCCTCGATGGCGCCCTCGCCGCGCCCCAGGTCCTCCAGCAGCGTGCCCAGGTTGAAATGGGCGATGGGGTTGTCCGGTTCCAGCCGCAACGCCCGGCGGTAGTGGGTCTCGGCCCGCTCCAGATCGCGCGAGTTTTGCAGCAGCCGACCCAGATTGATGTGCACATCGGCGTGCCGATCGTCCAGTTCGATCGCGCGCCGGTAAGCCGCCGCCGCTGCCGCGGCATCGGTCTCTTCCAGATCCAGACCCTCGTTGTAGGACTCAGCGCTGGCGTCCGGCCCGGCGGTCTGCGGGCGCTTGCACTCGGCCACCCCCGGCGTCTGGCCGTGGTCGAAGTCGAGCAGTCCCTGGCCGCTGTCGACGTCCCAAAGCGCCCGTCCCTCCCGGACCACGATCTGATCGCCGGCCGCGCCCAGGCGTAGCGCCGACAGCGGCCGGCTGCCGGACAGTCGATCGCGCAGGCGCGACAGGGAGCGCTTGACCCGCCGCGCCGGCAGGCCGCCGGCGATCAGCTCGCGGGCCGCTCTCAAGGTCACCAGATCCTGGAATTCAAAGCGGTACTGACGCCCCTGGCGTTGCGGACTGATCAGCCCGGCGCGCAGGTAGTCATAGATCCGGCGCCGCGGCCAGCCCAGCAGCTCGGCCACGTCGCGGGACGTGTAGCGGGTCACTGGCTGGCAGCTTTCTTGCTGGCGGCCTTCTTCTTGCGCTTGCCGGCGCGCTTGGCCGGCTGCTTGCCGGTCGCCTCGAGGCTGGCCTTCAGAGCGTCCATGATGTCGATGATCTTGGTCTCCGACTCATCCTCGGCTTGCACCGTGATTTCCTCGCCGGCGCCCTTATTCTCGATCAGCCCCCTGACCTTCTTGCGCACCTCGTCGGTGTAGGCGGCGTGGTCGAATTTTTTACTGGTGACCTGGTCGATCAGTTGCACCGCCAGCTTGATTTCCTGGTCGCTGACCTCGGCCTCGTCCACCGGCACTTCGGAGAAGGACTTCAGCTCGTCGGCGTAGTAGAGCTGCTCCATCATCAGGCCGTTCTCGTGCGGGCGCACCATCACCAGGTAATCCTTGCCGCGGGCCGCATATTTGGCGATCGCCACCTTGCCGGTTTTCCGCATCGCCTCGGCCAGCAGCCGATACGCCTTGGCGCCTCCTTTGTCCGGTCCCAGGTAGTAGGTCTTCTGCAGCGCCAGGCGATCGACGTTGCTGGCGGGGACGAATTCCTTGATGTCGATCGTATAGCTCGACTGCGCCTCGATCGCCTTGAGTTCTTCCGGGGTGAAAGTCACGTACTGGCCGCGGCTGAATTCGTAGCCCTTGACCATCTCCGAGCGCGGCACGACTTCGCCGCTGGCCGACGAGATATACTGCTGTTTGACGCGAGCCCCCTCGGGGTCGAGATGATTGAAGCGAATCGCCACCGACGAGTCCGCGGTGGTGTACAGCTTGATCGGAATCGACACCAGCCCGAACGAAATCGACGCGGTACCCTGCGCGCGTGCAGCCATGATGTTCCCCTCGCTTGAACGAGTTCTTGACCGGGACGGCGCCTGCTGCCACACGGCATCGCACCCGGCCTTGGGTCCGGTTGCCCGGATCTAAGATTTAAGTTTACGATGTTTTTCATGAATTTACATCAAATCCTTAAGCTTGAATCGGGAGCCGACATCGGGTCCCGGCGGAGCCGCCGTTGAAACCCGCGCCGGAGGATCTCGAGCGCTATCGCGACAAGCGCGCCCCCGGGGCCACGCCCGAGCCGTTCGAATCCACCCGCGTCACCGGCGGTTCGGTGTTCGTGATCCACCATCACTCGGCCCGCCAGCTCCACTACGACCTGCGCCTCGAGGTCGACGGCTCGCTATGGTCCTGGGCCGTGCCCAAGGGCCCGTCGCCGGATCCCGCCGACAAGCGCCTGGCGGTGCACGTGGAGCCGCACCCGGTGGACTACGCCTGGTTCGAAGGGCTGATCCCGGAGGGCAACTACGGCGCCGGGGCGATGATCGTCTGGGACCGCGGCCACTGGGTGGCCCTTGAAGATCCGAAGGAAGGCCTGGTCAAGGGCAAGCTCCTGTTCGAACTGCGCGGGTTCAAGCTGCACGGGCGGTGGACCCTGGTGCGTACCGGCAAGAAACCCGACTCCAAGACCTGGCTGCTGATCAAGGAACGCGATCACTGGGTCGGGCGGATTCCCGAACCGCCGATGGACTCGGTCTTGTCCGGGCTGACCGTGGATGAACTCAAACGCGGCGCCGACCCGGCGGCGCGCCTGGCCGCCAAACTGCGCCGCGCGCGGGCGCCGCGGCGAGACTTCGACTTCCGCAAGCTGCGCCCGATGCTGTGCAAGATCGGCGAACCGTTCAGCCGCAAGGGCTGGGTGTTCGAGGCCAAATACGACGGCTATCGCGTGCTCGCCGCGCGCGACGGCGCGGAGGTGAGGCTTTCGACCCGCAAGGGCCGGGACATTGCGGCCAACTTCCCCGAGCTGGCCGAGGCGGTCGCCGCGCTGCCCTACCGCCGGTTTCTGCTCGACGGCGAGCTGGCCGTCGCCGGCGCCGACGGGCTGCCCAGCTTCGCCCGCCTGCAGCAGCGTGCCCAGCTCAAGCGGACCTTCGACGTCGAGCGCGCCGCGGTGGCCCTGCCGGCAACCTACTACGCGTTCGACCTGCTTGGATTCGACGAATTCGACCTGCGCGGTCTGCCGTTGCTCAAGCGCAAGGAATGGCTTCGCGAGCTGCTCCCAAGCCTCGGCCCCCTGCGCTACGTGGACCACATTCCCACGCGCGGCAAAGCCGCCTTCGAACAGGCCGTCGCCCTTGGGCTGGAGGGCCTTGTGGCCAAGCGCGACGACAGCGCCTATGCGGCCGGCGAACGCTCGCCCAACTGGATCAAGCTTCCGGCGCTGAAGACTTGCGACTTCGCGATCGTCGGCTACGTGCCGCGCGGAACCAACGACTTCGCCTCGCTGCTGCTGGCGACCCCGGGCGAGGGCGGCTGGGTCTACGTCGGGCGGGCCGGCACCGGGGTCGATGCCGGCGCCCGGGCCAAGCTGACAGCGCGGTTGCAAGCGATCGAGCGGGCCGACGCCGCGTGCGAGGTCACCCCGGTCGTTGCTGACGTCAACTGGGTGGAGCCGGCGCTGGTGGTGACGGTGCGTTATAAGGAGTTCACCCGCGCGGGACATTTGCGCCAGCCGGCCATCCTGCGTTTTCGCCAGGGAATGACCGCCGCAGACTTAAAGCCCGCGCAGATCGGCGGCCGCCTCCCGGAGCCTGCGGCGGTGGCGGCGCCCGCCCCGCGCGAGCGGGTGATCCTGTCCAACGAGGACAAGGTGTTCTGGCCCGGCGAGGGCATCACCAAGGGCGACAT
>JBFGYD010000196.1:0-5312 GCA_041587615.1 Lysobacterales bacterium | reverse complement strand
GCAGGGCTTGCTCGTCGTGGAGGTTTTTCACCGATTGCTGGCCCATGGACTCACTCGCGACTGACGGTTCAACGGCTACTATAGCCCAACAATGCGACCCGAGCATCCAACCTCTGGGCCGCGCGTGTGCCGCGCGTTCGCCTAGTGCCCTGTCCCGCAAATAACTTGGCATTCAGCGCGCTCAGCAAGGCCGCTGGCAAGGCGCGGCCCGCAGCGCCATGGTCATTCCATGGTCAAGGGTCGCAACACCGCCAAAGGCCTTCTTGGGCGCGCCCTTTGGGCGCTAACACCAGGCGCCATGACCGCCTTGCTTTGCTTGCCCATGGAATGACCATGCGCCGCGCAATGCGCCTAGTCCTGGTGCATGGAGTTAGCGCTGAATGCCAATTTATTTGCGGGACAGGAAACTAGCGGCGGCGCAGCACGAATTCTTGCATTCCGCTTCTCAACAGGAACGATCGAACCGCCGCGAACTGCGGCCATAGTTTGACCAGTTCATGACTGCTGTGGAGCACCCGGCGGGTCTTGACCGCCTGGGGATCGGGATGATGACACAGCTCGGCCTCGCCCAGGATCGCGTACTGACCCGGGCGCTGGGGATAGGGGGAGTGGGTGGCCAGGCACACCAGGACCATCGTCCCCGACTCCGATTGCTGCGCCAGCCAGCGTCCAAGCGCGCGCAGCTCTTCCGCTTCGAGGTAATTGGCCAGATCCCAAACCAGCACCCCGTCGACGGGAGTCCACGGAACTCGTTCTTGCAGCTGCAATTCGAAGCCGGTGCCGGCCACCTCCGTGTCCAGCGCCATGACCGAAATCCGAGCACCAACCGATTGAAAAAAACGCAGCGAATCGGGGTGTAGTCGGCCCAGGTCGAGAATCGAGGGCGAGCGTTTGCCGCCGGCGCGCGACTCATACCAAAGCCGGAGCGCGCGCGATTCGTAGGCGACGCTGGCGCCGCCATCCCCACCGGCGTCCGACCCTTCCGGATCGGACGCCCGGGCGGTTCGGGCCTCGGCCTTAGCCGGAAAGCTTCGAGTTAGGAGTCGAGCCAGCAGGCTTGGCATCCGGGAGCGGTTCCAGATTCGAGGTAAAATCGGCGGGCTTGCCCGCTGGCTTCGCCGGCGGCGGGCTTGCCGGCTTGGCCGGGGTCTTGGATTTCGGACTCATGTCGATGTTGCCCTTGAACTGGGCCCCGTCTTCCAGCCCCACCCGCGGGGCCACGATATTGCCCAGCACGTTTCCCGAACGCCTGATTTCGATCTGCTCCTCGCCCACCAGGTCGCCTTCGACCCGGCCCTCGATGACGATCACCGCGGCATGAATACGGGCTTTGACCACGCCGCCGCTGCCGACCGTTACGACGTTTTCGGGTAGCGATACGTCACCCTTGACCCGTCCTTCGACCAATAGATCCTCCTTACCGGTAACCGTGCCCTCGACCGACAGAGAACCGCCAATGACGGCCGGCGGCCCGGCGCTGAAGGACCCTTCCGAGTCACCGTTGTCTTCCAGAAACGGCGCGGGTTTGTCTGCTTCTTCCTTCTTCCACATACTTGCTCACCTCCGAACTTCGGGTCGCACAGCCGCCGATGACGGCGGCGGCGCGGCGATTTCGTCCCTACCAGCGCGAAGTCGACCGGCCCAACGAGTCGGTCGCCGTCTGCCCGGGCGCTTGGCCGCATCATGACACATCGCGCGGCCAAGTCTACCCCGGATCGGTCGCTGGATAGTCCATCACCTTGCCCACGGCCCGAAGCCTGTGATCCAATGCGTGGCCGGACCCAGCCTAACGGACCGCGATACCAATGACAGACACCAAGCCATGGCTCAATCAGTATCCTGAAAATGTGCCCGAGCACATCGATCTCGACGAGTTCGGTTCCATCGTAGACGTGCTCGAGCAGACCGTGGCCCGCTACGGCGAACGGCCGGCATACGCCAACATGGGAACCACCCTGACCTACGCCGACGTCGACCGTCTGACCGGCGATTTCGCCGCCTTCCTGAGCGGCTCGGCCGGGCTTGCCCCCGGCGACCGGGTGGCCATCATGTTGCCCAACGTCCTGCAGTATCCCATCGCGTTGTTCGGCGCGCTGCGGGCCGGTCTCACCGTGGTCAACACCAATCCCCTGTACACGCCGCGCGAACTCCGGCACCAGTTGAGCGATTCGGGCGCGAAGGCGGTGGTCGTGCTCGAAAATTTCGCCCACACGCTGGAAAAGGTCATCGGCGACACCCAGGTCGAACGGGTCGTGGTCACCGGGATTGGCGATCTGCTGGGGTTTCCCAAGCGCATGCTGACCAATTTCGTCGTGCGCCGGGTCAAGAAGCTGGTGCCGGCGTTTCGCCTCCCGACCGCGATCGAGTTCAACGCCGCCCTGCGGGCCGGTCGTTCCCAGAGCGCACCGTCGGTCAGCTTGGGACACGAGGACCTGGCCTTTCTGCAGTACACCGGCGGCACCACCGGCGTGGCCAAGGGCGCGATGCTGTCGCACGGCAACATCGTGGCCAACATGCAGCAATCCGCGGCCTGGCTGGGCGCCAACGTCCAGCAGGGTGGGGAAATCATCATCACCGCGCTGCCGCTCTACCATATCTTCGCGCTGACCGCGAACTGCCTGGTCTTCATGAAGTTCGGCGGTCTCAATCACCTGATCACGAACCCCCGCGACATGCCGGGCTTCGTCAAAGAACTGGCGAGCACGCCATTCACCGCGATCACCGGGGTCAACACGCTGTTCAACGGCCTGATCAACACCCCGGGCTTCGCCGACCTCGACTTCTCGAACCTGCGCATGACGCTGGGCGGCGGCATGGCGGTGCAGCGGGCGGTCGCCGAGCAGTGGCAGCAGATCACCGGCGTTACGCTGGTCGAGGCCTATGGCCTGACCGAGACCTCGCCGGCGGCGTGCATCAATCCGCCGAACTTGAGCGAGTACAACGGCTACATCGGCCTGCCGATTTCATCCACCGTGGTCGAGATCAAGGATGACGACGGGCGCGCGGTGCCGGTCGGCACCGAGGGCGAGCTGTGCATCAAGGGCCCGCAGGTCATGCGAGGTTACTGGCAGCGTCCCGACGAGACCGCCAAGGTCATGACCGAAGACGGGTTCCTTCGCACCGGCGACATGGCCTACATGACCCCGGAGGGCTTCTGCAAGATCGTCGATCGCAAGAAGGACATGATCCTGGTGTCGGGCTTCAACGTGTTCCCCAACGAGATCGAGGACGTCGTCGCGTCCCACCCCAAGGTGCTGGAAGTGGCAGCCATCGGCGCCCCGGACGACAAGGCCGGGGAGGTGGTCAAGATCTGCGTGGTGAAAAAAGACTCGAGCTTGAGCGCGGATGAGTTAAAGGCCTTTTGTCGCGAGCAGTTGACCGGCTACAAGGTCCCCAAGTACGTCGAATTCCACGACGAACTTCCCAAATCCAACGTTGGCAAGATCCTACGCCGCGAGCTGCGCGACAAGTCGGGCTAGGATTCGGCCTTGTCGGCCTCCTCGGTGGATTCGGCGTAGATCCCCAGCAATTTCCACAGGGGGATTTCGCTCTCCGGCGGGATGCGGGTGAACTCGATGCCGATGGTCTCGCCGTCGTAACGCACCACCGCGCCCGTCAGGGCAATGGTTTCGCCCGCCGGCAGGATCAGCTCCAGCCCCATGACGTCGCCGAGCGAACCCTCCCATTCGGCCGGACGCAGGATCAGCATGCCGGTGGCCGAGATGTCCACGACCTCGCTTTCCCACAGCTCCCCCCGGCGCATGACCGCGACTTCGGCCTTCAGCGACAGCCGCCGGTATCTTTCTCCAGGACGCTTGCTCTTCAGCATGCTTCCGCCTCCCTCGGTTGGCGCTCGGTGCCAGCCTCCCGGCTGCTCCGGACGACGCCGCCCAGGCTCGTGCCGCCCCCGTCCGCGACGCGGACGGATTCAGTATAGCCAATCCCGCCACCGAAGAGGCGGAACTAATCCTCGTCGTCGCCGACCAGTGAAGCCGGCCTGATTGCGGCGCCGCCGAATCGCGCCCGCACCTGGTCCTTGAGCCGGTCGAGACGACCGTCGGTCGCTTGACCGAACAGCTCCTCCTCGCGCGAAGCTGCCGAAAGGCCGGCCACGCCGACCCCCAGCAGCCGTATCGAAGCCGGGCCCCGCTCTCGCCACCAGTGCGTGAACAGCGCCCGCGCGGTGCGCGCTATGGTGCGATCGTCGTCGACCCCAGCGGACAGCGTCCGTTGCCGGGTGTGGGTTCGAAATTCGCCGGTGCGCACCTTGATCGAGACCGTCTTGCCGCGCAGACGGCCGCGCCGAAGCCGCGCCCCGACCTGTCCGGACAACGCCAGCAGACGATTCTCGCAGGCCCTCGAATCGGTCAGATCCTGATCGAACGTCACCTCGTGGCTGATCGATTTCTCGGGCCGCTCGACCACGACCTCGCGTTGATCCTCGCCGCGCGCCAGCTCCTGCAGACGCGGCCCGTGGCTGCCGAGCAGGGCGCGAATGCGGTCCGGGTGCGCGGCGCGAAGTTCACCGATCTTCGCGATCCCGATTTGCTTCAGGCGCGCAGCGGCCTTGGGTCCAATCCCCCAGATCCGGCGCACCGGCAGCGGATCGAGAAATTGGCGCACTCGCGCCGAATCGACGATAAACAGTCCATCCGGCTTGTCCTGATCGGAGGCCAGCTTGGCCAGGAACTTATTCGGCGCCACGCCGACCGAGGCGGTCAGCCCGGTCTCGGCCCGGATTTCATGCTTGATCCGCGCGCCGATTGCCCGCCCGCCGCCGTGCAATCGCAGGCTGGCGGTGACGTCGAGGAAAGCCTCGTCCAGCGATAACGGTTCGATCTGCGGGCTGAAGCGACGCAGAATTTCGAAGATGCGCTTCGACTCGGCCGCGTAATGATGCATCCGCGGCGCGACCGCGATCAGGTCCGGACACCGCCGCCGCGCCTGCGACACCGGCATCGCCGAGCGGACCCCGAAGCGACGCACCTCGTAGCTGGCCGCGGCCACGACTCCGCGCCGACCGGTGCCGCCGACGATGACCGGCTTGCCCCGAAGCTCCGGGCGGTCTCGCTGCTCCACCGAGGCGTAGAACGCGTCCATGTCGACATGAATGATCACCCGCTCCGTCATCTTGTGGGCAATTTACGGCACCCGACGCGCCAGGTCCAAAACGGGTTGTGGTTTTGTCGCGGGCAGACAAGCGGCCCGATTTAGACCGTTCCAATGCCGAACAACTACTCTGGTTTCAGATACGGAAACAGCAGCACGTCGCGGATCGACGGCGAATCGGTCAACAGCATGACCAGGCGGTC
>JBFGYD010000195.1:0-5319 GCA_041587615.1 Lysobacterales bacterium | reverse complement strand
GCTGCGCGGACATCGCCGAGGTCATCGAATTTCCGGCGGCGCGGGCGTGACGCAAAATGTCGACCTGATCATCCGACCCGGCTGGATCGTGCCGGTTCGGCCGCGCGGCCAGGTTCTGACCGGGCACGAGGTGGTGATCGATCGCGGCCGCATCGTCGCGATCGAGCCGGCCGGGGGCGATGAGCGATTCGCCGCCGCCGAGGTTCACGAACTTCCGCATCAGGTGCTGCTCCCGGGCCTGATCAACGTCCATAGTCACGGGCCGATGGCGCTGCTTCGCGGCATCGGGGACGACATGGCGCTACGGCCGTGGCTGGAGGAGCGCATCTGGCCGGCCGAGGCCGCGTTTGCCGACCCCGACTTCGTCGCCGACGGAATGGAACTGGCGATCGCCGAGATGGTTCGCGGGGGCATTACCGCGAGCCACGAGATGTATTTTTTTCCGGACGTGATGGCCCGGACCGCGCTGAGCACGGGTTTTCGGTGCGCGGTCGGCATCATCGTGCTCGAGTTCCCGAGCCGCTGGGCGCAGACCCCGGACGAGTATCTGAGTCGCGGTCTGGAGTTGCACGACGAGATGCGCGGCGAGCAGCGGATCACGACAACGCTGGCGCCGCACGCGCCCTACACCGTCAGCGACGAATCGTTTCGGCGCCTGGCTACGCTGGCCGACCAGCTCGACCTGCCGGTCACGATCCATTTGCACGAGAGCGCCGAAGAAATCGAGGAATCCAAGCGCAATCACGGACTGCGACCGTTTGCTCGCCTGCGCTCGCTGGGTCTGGTCAACGAGCACCTGCTGGCGGTGCACATGACCCAGCTTACCGACGAGGAAATCAGCACCTGCGCGCGGGCCGGGGTCAAGGTGCTGCACTGCCCCGAGTCGAACCTGAAGCTGGCCACCGGCTTCTGCCCGACCGAGCGTCTGCGCCAGGCGGGCGTGACGGTGGCCCTGGGCACCGACGGGGCGGCCAGCAACAACGATCTCGACATGTTCGGGGAAATGCGCAGCGCGGCGCTGTTGGGCAAGGGCGTTGCCGCCGACCCGGAGGCGGTGCCGGCCGGCTACGCGCTGGACATGGCCACCATCAACGGCGCCGTCGCGCTGGGTCTGGAGGACGAGATCGGTTCGATCGAGCCGGGCAAGCAGGCCGACCTGATCGCGGTTAGTATGGACCGCGTGGAAACCCAGCCGCTGTATGACGTGATTTCGCAACTGGTCTACGCCACCGGCCGCCAGCAGGTCACCCACGCCTGGGTCGCGGGGCGGGCGCTGCTGTCGCAGCGGACCCTGACCACGATCGACACCGATGAGCTGCTCGCCCGGACCGAGGCGTGGCGCGCGCGCATCCAACGGCGCCTGTTGGCCGGTAACGCGTAGTGCCGGCCGAGCGCAACGTCGACGAGGGCGAGGTCGGGCGCTTCAACGCGCTCGCCGCGCGATGGTGGGACCCGGAGGGCGAGTTGCGCCCGCTGCACGACTTGAATCCGGTGCGCACCGATTACGTCGCCAGGTATGCTGAACTCGAAGGCATCCGGGCGCTGGACGTGGGCTGCGGGGGTGGGCTGCTGAGCGAGGCGCTGGCCGCCCGCGGCGCCGAGGTCACGGCGATCGACCTGGCCGATAAAGCGCTCGCGGTGGCCCGCCTGCACCTGCACGAGTCGGGCCTGGAGGTGGACTACCGCCAGCTCAGCGCCGAGGAGCTGGCCGACGCCGAGGGCGGCCGGTACCGGCTGGTGACCTGCATGGAGATGCTTGAGCACGTGCCCGATCCTGAGTCGACGATTGGCGCCTGCGGGCGCTTGCTGGAACCCGGCGGGCTGCTGGTGGTCTCGACCATCAACCGCACCGCCAGGGCGTTTGCACTGGCGATCGTCGGGGCCGAGTATTTACTGGGTTTGCTGCCGCGGGGAACCCACGAATACGCTAAATTCATCCGTCCCTCAGAGCTGGTTCGCGCGGCCCGTAAGAACGAGCTCGAGCTGATCGATTTGAGCGGCCTGGAATACGATCCGTTCTCGCGCCGCGCCCGCTTGAGCGAGGGCGTGGCGGTCAATTACATCGCCGCGTTTGAGAAACGCCATGCTGAACCGTGAAGCCATCGGCTGCGTGCTGTTCGACCTCGACGGCACGCTCGTCGATACCGCCCCGGACATGGTCGGGGCACTCAACGAACTGCGCGCGGAGGAGCGACTGCCGCCGGCCGACTACGGCCGCCTGAGTCGTTTTGTATCGCGGGGCGCCGCCGGGCTGCTCAACGCGGGCATGCCGGCGGCGGGCGAGACCGCGCTCGCCTCGTGGACCGCGCGTTTCCTGGAGCTTTATCGCGCCCGGGTCAGTCGCGACAGCCGCCTGTTCGGCGGTCTGGCGCCGATCCTGGAGCGGATCGAACGGATTGGCTGGTCCTGGGGCGTGGTCACCAACAAGCCAACCTACTTGAGCGAGGCGCTGCTGGCCGATCTGGGCTTGCGCGGACGCCTGGCGACGCTGGTGTGCGGCGACACGCTCGACAGAAAGAAGCCCGATCCGGCGCCGCTGCTGCACGCGTGCGCCGAAGCCGGGGTCAGCCCAATCTCCGCGGTTTACATCGGCGACGACCGGCGTGACATCGTCGCCGGCAAAGCCGCCGGCTGTGCGACCGTGGCTGCCGCCTACGGCTACCTGGTGCCGGGCGAGGATCCGGCCTCGTGGGAAGCCGACGCGACGGTCGATCTACCGGTCGGGATCGCGGCCGTGCTCGGGCTCGACCGCGTGGCGGTGTCATGAGCCAGTGGTGGCAGGGCCTGGATCCGGGCGACCAGGCGGCCCTGCTTTATCTGGCTTTCCTCGCCGCCGGTGCGCTGCTCGGAGCGGCGCTGGCCTGGTTCTGGGGGGAGCGCCGGCGGCGCGCCGGGGGCGCGCGGATCGCGACGCTGGAGGCCGAACTGGAGGCCGAGAAGCGCATCTCCGAGGAGCGTGAGCGGGTGTTCATCGAGGCTCGCTCGCAGCTCGAGGCAAGTTTCAGCCTGCTGTCGGGCGATGCGCTCAAGCGCAACAGCGAGGTGTTGATGCGTCTGGCCGAGGATCGCTTCAAGCTGCACCATTTCCAGGCCGAGAGCCGTCTGGGCGAGCGCGAGAAAGCGATCGAGAACATGATCAAGCCGGTCGGCGACGCGCTGAAAAAGGCCGAGCAGCAGATCCGCGAGATCGAGCGCGACCGGCGCAGCGCGTTCGGCGCGCTCGAGCGGCATCTGAAGCTGCTGGCCGAGGACCAGAACACGCTGCGCAACGAGACCCGCAATCTGGTCCAGGCGCTGCGCCGCCCGGAGGTCCGCGGCCGCTGGGGCGAGATCAGCCTGCGGCGTCTGGTGGAGCTGGCGGGCATGATCGAGAACTGCGATTTCTCCGAACAGGTTCAGGTCCAGGGCGACGAGGGCGTGCTACGGCCGGACATGGTGATTCGACTACCGGACGAGCGCGAAATCGTGGTCGACGTCAAGACTCCGCTGGATGCATATTTGAGCGCGCAGGAAGCGACCCGTGACCGCGACCGTGCGCGGGCACTCGAGACCCACGCTCGCAACGTGCGCGGCCACGTTCGCAAGCTGGTCAACAAGGCCTACTGGGAGCAATTTGAAAAAAGTCCTGACTTCGTCGTCCTGTTCATCCCCGGCGAGCAGTTTTTGACCGCCGCGCTGGATCGCGACCCGCAACTGCTGGAAGAGGCGCTCGCCGACAAGGTCATCCTCGCGACCCCGACCAGCTTCGTGGCGCTGCTGCGCGCGGTGGCGTTTTCATGGCGCCAGGTGGCGCTGCTGCGCAACGCCGAGGAGATCCGGAACCTGGCCGAGCTGTTTCAGAAACGCATTGGGGTGTTTTCGGAGAACTTCTCTCGCCTCGGGCGATCGCTGGCGGCGACCGTCGATCACTTCAACCGCTCGGTGGGCTCGCTCGATCGGCTGGTCCTGCCGGCGGCGCGCAAGCTGACCGAGCTGGGCGTCGCCGAGCGGCGCGCGATCGTTGAACCGGAGCCGATCGAAAAGGTCGTTCGCAGCGAACCGCTGCCGGATGACTGAGTCGGCGCGGCAGTACGTCGAACAAAAGCTCGCCGCCGGCGATCGCGACTTCCTGCTGACCCGGGTCTTCGCCGCGGCCGACCAGCGGCGGGCGCTGTCGGCGCTGTACGCGCTGCGCGCCGAGTTGCGCGGCATCCCGCTCGAGGTCCGCGACCCCGGCGTGGCGCTGACCAAGATCGGCTGGTGGCACGAGGAGTGGAACCGGCTGCGCGCCGGTCGCGCGCGCCATCCGGTGACCCGTGAATTGCAGGCTGCGGCGCTGGCGCCACCGGCGCTCGAGACGGCGCTGGCGGCGACCGCCGCGCTGGTCCAGACGCCGTCGGTGGATTCTCTCGACGAGGTTGACGAACGGGTCGCCGCACTGGCCCGGCCGCTGGCCGAACTCGAGGCCCAGCTGGGTGACAAGCCGCCGCCGCTCGAGGACTGGCAGCGGATCGTGTGGGTCGGGCTGCTCGAGGATCTGACTCGTCTTGCCGCCGCCGGGCGCGCGCCCGTGCCGCTGGATCTGCTGGCCGCCGAGCAGATCCCGCGCGATGGCCTGGCCGCCGCTCCCGGCGCGCTGGACCGGTTGGTCAGAGCGCTGGCGGCCGAGCTTTCCTCGACGGCGGGGCCGCCGCGGACGCATGCCGGGATCTATCGCGCGGTACAGGAGCTGAAACTGGCTCGCTATCGGCACGGCAACCGCAGTCCGCCGCCCGGCCTGGGACGCTTGTGGGCGGCGTGGCGCGCGGCCCGGGCGCTGCGCCGCGGAACTTGAAAAGGACGCACGCGGTCCTCATGATTGAATCTTCCGACGGTGTCGGGCTGACGCCGACGTGTGGGTTTGTCCGCGCCAACGAATACGGAGCCAACGAATGAGCGTCACCGAACAAGCGGTCCGGGCCATGCCGGATGTTGCCAACGAGATCAGGGCCCGCTACGCCGGCCGCCTGAACTGGGTTGGCATGAGTGAAATCGAGATGCCGGTTACGCTCGCGGTGGAGGGTGGGATCGCCCCGCCGGCCGCCGCCCGGGTTTCAGCCTACGTCAATCTAACCGACCCGCACGTGCGCGGCATCCACATGTCGCGCCTCTACCTGCACCTGGATCGCAGTCTGGGGACCGATGCGCTGACTCCGGCCTCGCTGCGCCACGTCCTCAAGGAATTTCTCGATTCGCATCGGGACTTGAGCGACGAGGCGTTTGTCCAGATCGAATTCGACTACCTGGTGCGGCGCCCGGCGCTGCGCAGCGACAATTCCGGCTGGAAGCGCTATCCGGTAT
>JBFGYD010000194.1:0-5359 GCA_041587615.1 Lysobacterales bacterium | reverse complement strand
GCTGGCAAGCGACAAGTCGCTGCTCGCCGCTCCCGAGCTGGTCCGCACCAAGCCGGTCAGTCTGCTGCTGATCAATCCTGACGACCTGGAGGCGATCAACGCCGAATACGGCCACCAGGCCGGCAACATCATCCTTCAGGAGACCGGCGAGCTGATCAACCGCGAGCTGCGCCTGGTGGATCTGGCGACCCGCTACGGCGGCGCGGTGTTTGCCGCCAGCCTGCCCAACACCGGGTTGGCCGAGGGCCGCCTGATGGCGGAGAAAATTCATCAGCGCCTGAGCGATTACAAGTTCCTCGGCGGCCGGGCGCAGCTCAGCTTCAGCATCGGCGTGGCCGAGGCCGAGCCGCCGGCGGATCGGGAAGCGCCAGACCTGCCGATCGAGCTGTTTCGCCGCGCGAGCTGGGCGCTCAACGCCGCGCGGGAAGCCGGCGGCGGCCGCATCGAGACCTGGAATCCCCTTTCCAATCATCAGTTTGCCGGCGATCTGGACCGAAAGAGCGGCAAGTTTTCGGCCCACCCCAGCGACGATTACCGCGACCTGATGCTGCTGTGGCACACCGTCCGGGTCGTTTCGCACACCCACGATCTTTCGGCGCTCGCAGCGCAGATCGTGACCCGGCTCCAGCCGGCCTTCGATCTGGCTTTGACCGCGCTGTTCGTGCTCACCCCCGCCGGTGAGCTGAAGCTCGCGGCGGCTTCGCGCGGCGGCGCGCTGTGTCTGGAGCCCGAGGAAATCGGTCCCTCCGATCGCCTTCAGCGCTCGATGCTGGAGGCGGTCTCGAGCGGCGAGCGGCGCGTGTTTGCATTCGACGATGCCCGGGACGAGCCTCAGTACGGCGTCCCGCTGGTGGTGGGCGAGCGGGCGCTGGGACTGCTGCTGCTCAATCGGGGGCGGGGCCAGCCGCTTTTCTCCACCGACCAGATCGATTTCCTGGAGACGCTCTCGGAGTATCTGGCGATGGCCCTGGATCGGGCCCTGGAGCTGGCCGAAAAGCGGCAGCAGATCGACGCCGAACTGCGTGATTTTCGGGCCACCGTGGCGCAATCGGAGCTGATCTACGAGTCGCCGGCGATGGTGCGACTGATGGACGAGTTGCGACTGGTCGCGCCGACCGAGGCGTCGGTCCTGATCAGCGGCGAATCCGGCACCGGCAAAGAGCTGTTGGCGCAGACCATTCACGGAATCAGCCCGCGACGCGACCGCGCGCTGGTGATCGTGGACTGCAGCACGATCGTGCCGCAACTGATGGAGAGCGAACTGTTCGGACACCAGAAAGGCGCGTTTACCGGCGCCGCCCGCAACGCCACCGGCAAGGTCGAGCAGGCCGATGGCGGCACCCTGTTTCTCGACGAGATCGGAGAATTGCCGATCGAGCTGCAGACCAAGCTGCTGCGCTTCGTCCAGGAGGGCACGTTTACGCCGGTCGGCGCCACCAAGACCAAAAAGATCGACACTCGACTGATCGTGGCCACCAATCGCGATCTTGCCGCGGAAGTCCATGCCGGGCGCTTCCGTAGCGATCTGTTCTATCGTTTGAACGTGTTCAAGCTCGAGTGTCCGCCTCTGCGCGCGCGGGAGCGCGACGTCGTACTGATCGCGCACTATTTCCTGCGCGGCTTTGCGGCCGAGTACCAAAACCGGCTGACCGGAATCAGCGGCGCGGCCGAGGCGGCGTTGCTGAATCACCACTGGCCCGGCAACGTGCGCGAACTGCGAAATACGATCCTGCGTGCCGCGATTGTGTGCAAGGGGCCGCGGATCGAACCGAAGCACCTCGGCCTGCCGACGACGGCGGCGGATGCGGAACCGAAAACCGTGGCTCCCCAATCGCCGCCCGCGGCGCGCGAGCCACTCGCAGTTCCTGCGGCGGACCGGCCAGCGCCGGAGGCGAGCGCGCCCTCGGAGGTCGCCGACGAGATCGCCGAGAGCAGACACCCGCGGGATCCGGTGGCCGCGTTCGGCGGCGCCCTCAGACGCCTGGTGCACTCCTGTGTTCATGATCATCACGACGATGTCGGTACCTGGCTCGAGAACACCTGCGTGAGACTCGCGTTCCAACGCTCCGGCGGGATCGCGAATCAGGCCGCGGCGATGCTGCAAATCCCGGACTCGACCTTTCGCCGCAAACTCACCAAGGCCGAGGAATCGGAGGACCGGTCCGCCGAACTCGACCCCGGCGCCAGGATCTCACAGGCCCTGGAGCGCCTGTTGGCGGTCGATCTGGGCGCTGACCAGGGGCTGCTCAGCCTCATTCGCGATCAGCTCGGCGCGGCGGTGCTCGAACTGGGGCTCAGCCGTGCCCGCTGCGCCGCCCTGATGGGGGTTTCGGAGCCCACTTTCCGCAAGTGGGTCAAGCGGCACCAAGGCACATGATCGGGGCCGAGAGCGCCGCTACTCCTGCGCCGGACTGACCGCGAGCGTCAGCCCTCACGCGCACGGGATATTGCCCGGGACGCCGATGGTCATAAGCTCTGGCCTGTTGTTGCCGGCCGAGGCGACCATGACGAAACCCGGGGCGCAGGCCCCCCATGACAACGGATAGTTGGGCGTAATCCGGATGACCCCGGGCCAGCGCGGCGCCACCCTTGTCACCTGCTCCGGCGGTGCGCTGACGGCAATCGCGTCGATCAGGGCGAGCCGGTCGGTCACGGTCCAGCCCTGGGTCTTGGCCAGCGCCTCCACCGAGTAGCTCGTGGTCCCCTGAATGATGAAGCTGGCAGCCGTGGCCGAGGGGTCGGACGCCCGGTTTGCTTTAGCCGGTTCGCTATCGGCGTTGCCCACCGCCAGCCAGGCGATGGCACCGAATGCCAGCGCTAGTAGGCCCGCGACCGCCCAGTTCGTCCATACTCGGGCCACCCAGGCCATTTCCGCGTCGTCTGTCATCACCGCTTTCCTATAGTTCAAGCTCACTGCTGCTCCTGGGTCACCGCGAGGCTCATCGGAGCGATGATTTCGGTCCCCAGCCAGCCCTCGTTCCAGAACGATCCCTCGTTCCAAATCGAGCCCTCGTGCCAGACCGAACCTTCGTTCCAAAACGAACCTTCGTTCCACATCGAGCCCTCGTGCCAGAACGAGCCCTCGTTCCACATCGAACCCTCGTGCCAGAACGAGCCTTCGTTCCAGACCGAACCCTCGCTCCAGAACGAGCCCTCGTTCCAGACCGAGCCCTCGTTCCAGACGCTGCCGTCGGACTTGAGGATCTCGAAGTTGTCGTTGGCGTCGGCCTGGGTCGGGCCGGTGAAATGGATTCCCTGATACAGGTCGGCTTGAACGTCCAGTCCGTCGTTGGGACACCCGGCCGGGGTCGCGTCCAGCGCCGCATCCAGGTTCAGCAGGCCGGCGCCCTGGCGAAACGGGCTGTAGGCCAGATCGCCGTTTGCCAGCGTCGCGAGCTTGCCGCCGCCCATCAGCCGGCACTTGACCTCGTCGTTTGTGAGGCTCGGGTCGTATTGCAGCAGCAACGCGGCGGCCGCGCTGACCACCGCCGAGGCCTGCGAGGTGCCCGAGGCGAGGAAATAGTCCGAATCGTTGAAGTCACCGTAGTCCGCCAAGTCGGCGGCCAGCGTGTTACCGGTGCCGACGATACCGAGCAGATGACCGCCGGGCGCCACCAGGTCGGGCTTGACGAATCCTTCGACGGTCGGACCGGCGCCGGAAAAAGTCGCGACCCGATCGTCGCTGGGGTCGAGTTTGGTGTAATTGTTCGTCATCGCGCCCACGGTGATGACGTAGGGAACGTTGCCCGGCACCGTGATGCTCATCGGATCGGGCCCGTCGTTGCCGGCCGAGGTCACGACCACCAGGCCCTCGGCCCAAAGCCGCATCACCGCTTGATTCACCGGATCGTCCCAGTAACGCGACTCAGGCGTCGCCCCGAATGACAGGTTAACGATGCGGATATCGTGCTGGTCTTTCAGGGCCAGCAGCAGGTCGAGCGCCTGGATCACGCCCAGGTAGGTGCCGTTACCCTGGCCGTCGAATGCCTTGATCGAGACCACGTCGGCCCCGGGGGCAATGCCGAGCTTGCTCGTGCCGCAGGCACCCGGCGCGACGGCCGCCTGGGTCGCGACGCTTACCAGGTGGGACCCGTGACCGTGGTTGTCCTGAGAGCCTCCGCCTAGGACCGAATAGTCACCCTTGAGCCGGGACTGGCCGTCGCTCTTGAACATCGACTCGTGGTTCGGATCGACGCCTGAGTCGATGAACGCGATCGTCACGCCGGAACCGTCCACGCCCGCGTCGTGCAGCAGGTTGGCCTTGATCAGATCGGCCGCGTAGGCGCCGGGATTGTCCGGAGACTGGACGATCTTGACGTTGTCGATGCTCAGCCGCGAGCGACCCGATTCGTCTTCACTGTCGCCCATAGCGAGTTTGAGTTCGAGCTCGACGGTCTGGCCGGCATAGTGGCTCAGGTTGTAGCTTCGCGTGTACTTCGTGTCGCGCTGGAGATCGAAATCGTCCAATGTCTCATGGTTGCCGCCGGCCGTGACTTTCAACTCGAAATCCTGGTGCGAGAGGATCCAGTCATTGGTCTCGAGGTCCAGCGACAAGTAGGCGTACTGACCCGCGGGTATCTGAAATTCTCGGCGCGCCCTGGAGCTTCCCTCCTCGCGGCCGCGGAGGACGAGTTTGCCCGCTGAAACGTCGACCCGGCCGGACTCGGTCCACGGGTCCAGCCAGTTGACGTCGCCGTCGTTGTTGTCGAAGCCGGCGATTTCGAACCGGTCCAGCACCACCGATTCACCGCAGGAACCGGTACCGCCGCTGGATTCGACCGTGACCGAGCGATCCCGGTGGAGCCGCAAGCCGGGGACCTGCCTCAGCTCGTGCACTTGGGCTTCAGAGAGTTCGGCGCCCACGGCGTTGATAATCTCCAGCTCGGCGATCACGCCAATGCCTTCGCCAGCGAGACGCTCTGTGACCGCCGCTGAGGTCGGGCCGCTCACGATATAGCGCGCGGTCGGCCCCGGGTCCAGCAGCCGCTGTCCACTCAAACCGGTCAGCACGATCGCGGCGGCGGCCAGTACCAGTCCCACGGACACGCGACGAGCCCGGTTGGAGATCAAAATCGACTGGATGGAGTCGCGAAGCCCTTCGCTGCTGTTCATTCCTTTTCCTCAGGCAATGTCCTCTAACACTTAACTAGACTGCAAATCTTATGCCATCACCGACATCTTTAATGTTTTAAATGGAAAAACCCCGGCTTGAGGAAGATCAGTCAAAAAAACCGGCGGGGTGGAACAAGAGCGGAGCCATTTTTTTCGCTGGCGCCGATAATCTTGGCGGCGTGCGTCAAGGCCCGTCGGCCCCGAGCCAATGGCCCGGCGGTCCGATCGCGGTGGCAACGGCCCGGGC
>JBFGYD010000193.1:0-5372 GCA_041587615.1 Lysobacterales bacterium | reverse complement strand
GACCGGCTCGAGGCCGAGCCGGAGTTGGTGTCCCAACATTGGTTTTTGGGTTCCGGCGCGCCGTCGTTCTATTACAACGTCATGGCCAATCGCGACGGCGAGCCACAGTTCGCGCACGGGATGATTCGGGTCAGCGATTTCAAGGCCACCAACCGCCTGATCCCGCGCCTGCAGCGCGAGTTCGACGACGCCTGGTCCGAGGCGCAGATTTTAGTGCGCAAGCTGGAGCAGGGCCCGCCGTTCAACGCGCCGATCGAGGTGCGGCTTTACGGCCCGAGCCTGGATCGCCTGGTCGCGCTGGGCCAGCAGGTGCGCCGTGTGATGCTGGAAACCCCGCAGGTGATCCACAGCCGAGCCACGCTGGAAGGCGCGCGACCGAAGGTCGAAGTCGCCACGCGCGAGGAAGTCACCCGCCAGAGCGGCCTAGAGCGGGCCGACCTGGCGCGCCAGCTCGAGACCGGCTTGAGCGGCGCCACGCGGGGCTCGATCCTGGAGGGCACCGAGGAACTGCCGGTTCGGGTCCGGGTCGACAACACACGGCGCGCCGACCTGGTCGATCTCGGCGGTTTATACATCGCTCCCCGGGCCGCCGCCGCCGACGGCGAGTTCGCCGGCCTGCCGGTGTCCGCGCTCGCCAGCCTCGAGCTGAAACCCTCGCGCGGCGCGATCCCGCGCCGTAACGGCCAGCGGGTCAATTCGATCGAGGGTTTCGTGCGCGCCGACGTGCTGCCCGCGGCGGTGCTGGGCGATTTCCAGCAGCGCCTGGAGGCATCCGGCTTCCAGCTTCCGGCCGGTTACTGGATGGAATTTGCCGGCGAGTCCTCCGAGCGCAACGAGGCGGTCGGCAATCTGATGGCCAACGTCGGCGTGATCGCGGTGCTGCTGGTGCTGGTCGTGGTGTTTTCGTTCAACTCGTTCCGCTTGAGCGGCGTGATCTTCGCGGTGGCCGGGCAGTCCGTCGGCTTGGGCCTGCTCGCGGTGTACGCGTTCGGCTACCCGTTCGGCTTTACCGTGATCGTCGGTCTGATGGGGCTGATGGGGCTGGCGATCAACGGCGCGATCGTGATCCTGGCCGAGCTGAAGTCGGACCCTCTCGCCTGCCGTGGCGACTCAGAAGCGATCGTCAGCGGAGTCATGAAAAGCACCCGTCACATCACGTCGACCACGATTACCACGGTCGGCGGGTTTATGCCGCTGATATTGGGTGGCGGCGGTTTCTGGCCGCCGTTCGCGATCGCGATCGCCGGGGGCACGGTGCTGACCACGACCCTGTCGCTGGTGTTCGCACCGGTCGCCTTCCGCGCGTTTGCCCGCCGCCGTGCGTTTCAACCGAGCGGCGGTCACGGCGACCCGCCGGTGGCGGTCGCGCGCCTGCGCGCGCCCGGCACGCCGCAGCCCGACCCCGGTGTCGCGCGCAGCGCGTAAACCGCCGCGCAAATTCAGTCGGCGGTCAAGCCGTGGCGGTGGGCGTCACGCGTCCTTCGATGCCGCCTCGGAGATGGCTGCCTGCAGCTGATCCTGGGCGCTTGCCACAGCGCGCTTGGTGCAGCGCCACTGATCGCCCGGGTCTGACGGGGCCAGCGGGAACATCTCATCGAGCTTTGCACAGGCCTCTTTGGCGGTGGCTTCGATGCGCTTCTCGAGCTCCATCACGTCCGCGTGTTTGGTCAGATCCAGATCTGCGAAGCTGACCTGGCGGCTGAGTTCGATGATTTCGGTTCGCGCGCCCGTGGCGGCCGCCCGGCCCACCGTTTGGCGCTGGATGGGCGCCTCGACCACGACGACTTCGTCCGCGTCCTGGTCAGTCGGTTGCGCGACGGCAGGATCCGTGTTGGTCATGAAGCCGGCCGCGACGAGCGCCGTCAGCGCGGCGCCATTGGCAAAAATAATGTTTCTTTTCATCGCCGTTCTCTTTCGTTCGTCCTCGTGAACCTGTTGATGCTCGTCCATTATCGGTGAGCAGGCGCCCTCGGCGATATAAGTACTAACTCGTATCGGTCAGCGGTATATTTACTGAGTCTAATCAATGAATTAGGCCACTACATCGACAGCGAGCCTTCGCGAAAATCGGTTCGGTCCAACCACGCGTTAACGAGCACCGGCAGTCCCCTGCCGGCCGCCGCGCGGGCCTCGTTCAGGCACGCTTCGGTTTGGTTTGCGTCTTTCAGCAGGACTCCGTGTCCGCCCAGCGCCGCGGCGACCTCGTGGTAGTCGCTTCGCCCCAGCACGGTGCCTATGTCGTCGCCGAGCAACTTGACCTGTTCGCGCGCGATCTGGGTCCAGCCCGCGTCGTTGCCGACCACGGCGATGACCGGAGTGCGGTGGCGGGCGAAGCTGTCGAACTCAGTCAGCGCATACCCGACCGAACCGTCGCCGAACAGAATCCAAATCTCGTGATCGGGTCGGCACAGGCTGGCGCCGAGCGCGAATCCGGCGCCGCAGCCGAGCGTGCCGAACACGCCCGGGTCGAGCCAGCTCAGCGGTTTCCTGGGTTTGACGACATAGGAGGCCGTGCCGACGAAATCGCCGCCGTCGGCCACGATCACGCTGCGTTCCGGCAGGCGGGCGTCGATGTCGCGGCAAAGGGCGACCGGGTTGATGAATTCTCCGGACTTGCCCGCGCTGTCATCGATCTCGGCCTCGCGGTCGAGGTCGCGCGCGAGCAGGGACTCGTGCCATCGCTTCCAGCGTCGATCCGCGTCGGGCGCGAGCTTGTCGGCCAGCGCGCGCAGGAACAGCCCGGCGTCGGCGCGCGCCCCAACGTCGGGCCGGCGGTTGCGCTTGAGGTCGACGCGGCACCGGTTGGCTGAGATCAGACACGCGCCCTTTCGGACGTGCCGGCCGTAGTCGAGCCGGAAGTCAGACGGCACCCCGGCCAGCAGCACGAGGTCGGCCTCGCGCAGGGCCTTGCGTCGCTGGTGGCGGCGGTGCAGCCGATGCGCCGGTCCCAACAGGCCCCGCGCCATGCCGGACAGGTATACCGGCAAACCCAGGCGGTCGATCGCGGCGGCGACGGCGCCGGCTTGCCCGGCCTCGACCAGCGCCTGACTGCCGACCACCAGCAGCGGCCGCTCGGCCTGGACGAGCTTGGCCGCGGCGCGGGCGACAAGCGCCGAGGAGGGGGCCGGCGCTTTGACCTCGACGGTCGTTTGGGCACCTGGCGTGTCCGCGCCGACGAACAGCCGGCGGGCGTGATGGTTGAGATAGGCTCTGAGCGCCCGGGCGGAGAGCGAGCCGCCCTTTGGCGCGCTGGCCGCGTACCAGTCGCGGATCACGGCCTCGTCGTAGAGCAGGTCCACCGGACACTCGACGAACACCGGACCGGGCACGCCGCTTCGCGCTCGCGCGAACGCCTTCTCGAGCGTTGGCGTCAGGTCCCGTACCCGCTTGACCCCTTTGCACCACTTCACGTGCGGTTTGAACAACGCCATCTGGTCGATGTCCTGCAACGCGCCGCGGCCCTTCAGCACGGTCGCCGCGGCGCCGCCGAGCAGAACCACCGGCGACTGCGCGAGCTGGGCGTTCTTGACCGCGGTGATCGTGTTGGTGGCGCCGGGGCCCGCGGTGACCGCGGCGACGCCGGGAATACCGGTCAGTCGCGCGACCGCGTCGGCCGCAAACACCGCGGTGGCCTCGTGCCTCACGTCCACGACGCGGATGCCGAGATCCTTCGCGCCCTTCAGGATCGGCGAGATGTGCCCGCCGCAGAGCGTGAACAAGAACTCGACCCCGTGGGATTTCAGTACTCGCGCAATCCGGTCGCCGCCGTGCATAGACCCAATGATGAAACATACCGGCCGAGGATTCGAGTCGCCGTTTCAAACTTCGGCACCGATCGGAGCCCGATAGCGTGAGCGCCGCGCCCAGTTGGTGGCCTACTCGAAACCGCTGGCGAAGATCTCTTCGGGCAAGACCCCGTCGCCGTCGCAGTCGACAACGTTCGATCCCAGCGAGTTGTTGAAGCTGACCACGTCCGGCTGGGTACCCGAATCGGTGTAGGCGTCCAGGCGACATTCGCCAGCGAAATCCGGCAGCACCTCGATCACCAGCGGCAGCGTGGTCAGGCCGGCCGCCAGGCTGAGGGAAAGCAGGTACTCGCACCGGACCGTGCCGCCGATCTGGAGGCAGGCCCAGTCATCGTCTAGCTGCTGGTAACCCGCCGGCGGGCGGTCAAATATGAGATTGAAATTGCCCTGCTGCGCGGTGGCCGGACCGATGTTGGTCAACACCGCCTCGAACACCGCGTTGGGCGGTTCGGTATCCGTCAACGCCAGGTCGATGGCCAGGTCGATCTCGTCGGGAGTGACGATGAGCTGGTGTTCGTGCGCGCCGGCGTCGTGGTAGCCGTTCAGGCCGGTCTGCGGCTCGAAATGGTCCCGCGGCATCGCGCGTCCGGCCACGTCAAAGGTCTCGGTCAGCGCACCGTCGACGTCGTCGCACCGGTTCAGCGCCGGTGAGTTCGACGCGACGCGGTAGTCGCCGCCGGGCGGGTCCTCGAACAAAGGGTCCTCCTCGGTGTTGCCTGAGGCGGTCGCGGCGTCGTCGTCCAACGCCCGGTAGTCCGACGCGTTGCAGATCGCTCGCGCCAGGCTGCCGGCGCCATCCTCGAATTCCGGGTCCATCAGGTCCTCGATCTGGTTGTCCCAGATCACGTTGCCGATCGCCGACCACGGCCCGTCGGTGCGGATCAGGAAATCGATGACGTCGTTGTCGCCGCTGTCCTTGTAGTCATTGCGCGTGATCGTGTTGCGCACTAATTCGATCGTCGCGTACCTGCGGAGACTGAACATTGCCACTCTATTGCCGCCGACACCGTGGTCGCAGCTAAAGTCGCAGGTCGCGTCCAGGAAGTTGTCGACGATTAACGACTGCTCGACTCGAAACTGACCAGAGTCGTTGCCAGCGACCTGGAACAGCGAGCCGCTGGGATGGTCGCAATCCCCGTCGCAATCGGCCCGATTGTCGCGCACGGTGGTGCGCTCGAGGATCCAGGATCGAGCGGAACCGTAAAACACCGCCCCAAGGCCGGATTCATCTCGCCCTTGATTGTTGATCCGGCCGCTGGCCACATTGCCGGCGATCAGCGAACATTCGCTCTGGCCCGACGGCGCGCCGCCGTCGGCGCAGGGCCCGCTCAGCCGGTCGATATCGATCGTCGCACCGGAGCGGCTGCCCGCGGAGATCGCGGCGCCGGCCGGGGCGACGTTGCCGGTCACGTGCGTATTGCGCAGCACCAGCTCCCCACGCTGGACATGGATGCCGCCGCCGATCGCGTCGCCGAATTCCTCGACCGGCGGGTCGCGCAGAATCTGGTTCCGATCGATCTCGGTATGGCTCGACAGGGCCCCGAGGCGGGCGCGGGCGTCAGATCG
>JBFGYD010000192.1:0-5394 GCA_041587615.1 Lysobacterales bacterium | reverse complement strand
TCGATCAAGCGGTCCTCGCCGATTTGGTTCGGTCCCGGGCCACACTTGACGAAGCCCTCGACCCGGATACCACCGCGACCGAACTCCCCCGCCTTGCGCAGGATCGAGGCGGCCCGTTTGCCGGAGCCGATTACCAGAATGCGCTGGTGCAGGCCGGAATCGTCGATCAGGCGATGAAACAGCGGCCGGATCGCGGCCACCCCCAGCGCACCGATCGCCATCGACAGACCGAGCACGCCACGGCCCGAATACAGGTCCGGGTAGATGTAGTACAGCATCGACAGGCCCAGCCAGCCCAGGCCAAAGGCCGCCATCAGGCGCAGCAGGAAGCCGCCCGCACGGTGGTTCTGACGGACCTGATAAAGCCCCATCGAACTCATCCCCAGCAGCATCAGCACCGCGAAGGCCAGCGCTCGCGGAAAGAGGTCGCCCAAGGAGGTCCGAATGTTCTCGAAATCTCCCCCAAAGCGCAGCGCGGCCCCGGCGTAAACCGAGCCGAACAGCAACAGGCCCTCGACCGCGGCGAGAGCCAGTAAGGGAATCGGAATATATTGCTTGAAAAGCCGAAATGTCGGCATTGAAATTGGCCCCTAAATCCGCCTTTGCCGTCGATTTTGAAGCGAAAACGGCGCGACGGTCCCATATTCCCGGTCTATCCTCTAGCATAAGTCGTTGAGCGCAATTGTTTAACGTCAAATCTGGAAACAATTGTTACAGAGTCCCGAAACGGGAAGTGCTGCTGCGAAAATCCACTCAGACGCGCTAGAATGCGCGGCTTCGAGCCGCGAACAGGGGACCACGCTTGAACCGAACCTCGCCCGACCGGGCGCGCGATCGCATCGCCGTTATCGGCCTCGGCTACGTGGGCCTGCCGTTGGCGGTGGAATTCGGCAAGAAATTCAAGACCACCGGATTTGACGTCAGCGCCCGGAGGATCGCCGAACTCGTGGCGGGTCGAGACGCCACGCTGGAAGTGCCGGCGTCTGAGTTGACCGAGGCCACCCGACTCGGATTTACCGCCTCGACCGACGAGCTCAGCGCCTGCAACGTCTTCGTGGTGACTGTGCCGACCCCAATCGACGCCAACAAACATCCGCACCTCGGCCAGCTGTGCGCGGCCAGCGAGACTGTGGCTGGAGCACTGAGCGCCGGCGACGTGGTGATTTACGAGTCGACGGTCTATCCGGGCACGACCGAGGAGACCTGCGTGCCCCTGCTGGAGTCGATCTCGGGGCTTCGATACAACCGCGACTTCTTCGTGGGTTATTCGCCCGAGCGGATCAACCCCGGCGACCGCACTCACCGCCTGACCGACATCGTCAAAGTGACCTCGGGTTCGACCCCGGAGGCCGCTCAGTTCGTCGACGCGCTGTACCGCGAAATCATCACCGCCGGCACCCACCTGGCTTCCAGCATTCGGGTCGCGGAAGCGGCGAAGGTGATCGAAAACACCCAGCGCGACCTCAACATCGCGCTGATCAACGAGCTGGCGATCATCTTCAACCGACTCGGGATCGACACCCAGGAGGTGCTCGCGGCGGCCGGCACCAAATGGAATTTTCTGCCGTTTCGCCCGGGCCTGGTCGGCGGCCATTGCATCAGCGTCGATCCGTATTACCTCACTTACAAGGCGCTGCAGGTCGGCTACCATCCGGAAGTGATCCTGGCCGGGCGTCGTCTCAACGACGGCATGGGGCTCTATGTGGCAGCGCGGGTGATCAAGCTGATGACGCAGCACCGCATCCACGTGGTCGGCTCGCGGATGCTGGTGATGGGTCTCAGCTTCAAGGAAAACTGCCCCGACCTGCGCAACAGCCGGGTGATCGACATCGTGCGCGAGCTGGCCAGCTACAATGCCCGGGTGGACGTATTCGATCCGTGGGTGGACGCCGAACAGGCGGAGGCGGAATTCGGGATCGTCCCGATCGCCGAACCCGAAACCGGCGCTTACGATGCCGTCGTCGTGGCCGTGGCCCACGATCAGTTCCGCGAGCTGGGTCCGGACGGCGTTCGTTCCCTCGGGCGTGAGCGCCACGTGCTGTTTGACGTCAAGTCGATGTTCTCGGTGGACGCCGCCGACGGGCGGCTCTAGCCCGCAACGTGAGCCGCTGAGCGACATGCGCGTCCTGGTCACCGGCACCGCCGGCTTCATCGGCTCCTTCGTCGCCCACCGCCTGCTCGACCAGGGCGACGAGGTGCTCGGCCTCGACAACGTCAACGACTACTACGACGTCGTGCTGAAGCAGGCCCGGCTGGATCGGTTGACCGCGCGCGCCGGGTTTCGCGAGGCACGGATCGACCTGGCTGACGGCGCGAGGGTACGGGCGGCATTCGACCGCTTCGAGCCCCAGCGGGTGGTGCACCTGGCCGCGCAGGCCGGCGTGCGCTATTCGATCGAGCATCCGGAGGCCTACGTCGACGCCAACCTGGTCGGGTTTCTCAATATCCTGGAGCCCTGCCGCCACCGGCGAGTCGAGCACCTGGTCTATGCCTCGAGCAGTTCGGTCTACGGGGCCAACAGCCGGCTTCCGTTTTCGGTCCACGACAATGTCGATCACCCGTTGAGCCTGTATGCGGCGACCAAGAAGGCCAACGAGCTTATGGCGCACACCTACAGCGAGCTCTACGACCTGCCCACGACGGGCTTGCGGTTCTTCACCGTTTACGGCCCGTGGGGGCGGCCGGACATGGCGCTGTTTCTGTTCACCCGCAATATGCTCGCCGGCGAACCGATCCAGGTGTTCAACCACGGCCGCCACCGGCGCGATTTCACCTACATCGACGATATCGTCGAGGGCGTGGTGCGGGTGTTGGCGCGGTCGGCCGCCCCCGATCCGGACTGGGACGCCGCCGCGCCGGACCCGGCCACCAGCAGCGCGCCCTACCGAATTTTCAACATCGGCAACAGCTCGCCGGTTGAACTGATGCGCTATATCGAGGTGCTGGAACACTGCCTGGGCACCACCGCCGAAAAGCAATTCCTGCCGCTGCAGCCGGGCGACGTCCCGGCCACCTGCGCCGACATCGACGCGTTGACCGACGCCGTCGGCTACGCCCCCTCGACCCCGATCGAGGTGGGCGTCAAGCGCTTCGTCGATTGGTACCGGTCTTATTACGGGGTGTAATCAAACGAAGGCCGGCCCCAACCGGCCCGCTTCTTTCGCCGGCATCGGCACCGCAATAGCCTTCGCTCGCTAGCGAAAATCGCTGTGCGACTTTGGTCTCCCATGCGCGAAAACCGCAACCCGGTTGGAGCCTGGTGTGTCAGGCGCCGACCCGCGCAACCACCGCGTCCGAGCCTTGAGCCTGGCGCGGACCCGGCCTCAGATCTTTCCCGTGGCCCAATACCAGGCCAGTCCCAACGCCTCGTGGGCCAGCTTGTCGGCTCGCTCGAGACCCTGCGGTGGGGGGAAAATCCACCACGGGCGCGCGTTCGGCTGGGCCGTGTAGTCGACCGGATACGGGCACGTCGCAACCCCATTGTGCCGGAAGGCGAGCAGCGCCCGAGGCACGTGCAGGGCCGAGGTGACCAGCCAGGCCGAATCGAGGCCCCGTGCCGCCAGCAACGCAGCCACCCCGCGCGCCGCCCGATCGGTCGAGGACGCCTGGTCGTCGATCAGGACGCGATCGCGCCCGATCGGGCCCAGCGCGGCAAGTCCGCGCTGAAACATCGCCGCCTCCGACCGGTGGCCGGCGAATATCAGCCAGGCTTCAGGATGGCGTCGGGCCAGCGAAACACCCTCTAGGATCCGCACCACCGACGTCGGCGACAGGCGCGAGAACGCCCCGATCCCCGGCGGTTGGCGGCGAACGCCGGCCGCCAGCACGACGATCGCCGCGGGGGGCTCGCCCAGGCAAGGCCGATCAGGATCGAATTCGAACTCCAGCCACCCGGCCATCAGGTTGTTGGTGAAAGGGTAAATCAACAGCGCCGGCGGCACCGCCAGCGCGAGCAGTCCGCGCTTGAGCCAGCCCCACCGCGGCCGCCAGCGGTGCACGGCTACCCAGCCCAGCAGGACGAGCACGAAAAAAGTCGAGACGTTCATCTAGCCCGAGCCTGAATGAGACGTGGGGCTAACCGGCAGCGATCTCGTAGCAGGGCCGGTAAACCGGGCCAGGCAGCTTCATGCGCTGCTGGGCCACGAAGGAGGCGAGCAGTTCATCGAGCTTGCGCATGATCGCAATCTCGCCTCGGAGTTGGAACTTGCCGTGCCGCTGGATCCGGCGCATGCCGTGCTCCTTGACGTTGCCGGCCACGATTCCGGAGAAAGCCTGGCGCAGATTGGCCGCCAGCTCATGCACTTCCTGGTCACGGTGGAGCGCGAGGTTGGCCATGTTTTCGTGGGTCGGGTCGAAAGGGATCTGGAACGAGTGCGGTACCTGCAGCGCCCAGTTGAAGAAAAACGCGTCCTTGAGCCGTTTTCTATGCTGCTTGACCGCGGCCATGCCGGCAACCATGCGCCGCGCGACCCGGGCCGGGTTGTCGATGATGACGTCGTAGCGCCGCTGCGCATCGGGTCCCAGCGTAGCGCCGATGAAATCGTCAATCCGCTCGAAGTATTCTTCGCACCCCGGCGGGCCGCTGAACACCAGCGGCAGCGGTATGTCGCGGTTGTCCGGCTCCAGCAATATGCCGAGCAGATACAGAATCTCTTCGGCCGTGCCGACCCCGCCGGGAAACACGATCACGCCGTGGCCGAACCGGACAAAGGCCTCCAGCCGCTTTTCGATGTCGGGCATGATAATCAGCTGGTTGACGATCGGGTTCGGGGATTCGGCGGCGATGATACCGGGTTCCGAGATACCAACGTAGCGCGCGGTGTGATTGCGCTGCTTGCGATGGGCGACCGAGGCCCCCTTCATCGGTCCCTTCATTGCCCCCGGGCCGCAGCCGGTGCAGATATGGAGATCGCGCAGTCCAAGCTCGTAGCCCACCGACTTGGTGTAGTCGTATTCCTCGCGCGAGATCGAGTGCCCGCCCCAGCACACCACGACGTTGGGCTCGACCCCCGCCCACAGCACCCCGGCATGACGCAGCATGGAGAACACGGCGTGGGTGATGCTCTCGGAGGAGGAGAAGTCGAAATCGCCCTCCGTGATCTGAGTGTTCACGTAGACGATGTCGCGAAGCACGTCGAACAGCATCTCCCGGATGCCTTCGATCATGTGGCCGTCGACGAACGCCTCCTCCGGCGCGTTGCTGACCTCGAGCTTTATCCCGCGATCCTGCTGCACCACGCTGATTTCGAAATCGCGGTAACGGGCGAGAATCTCCTGCGGGTCGTCCACGTACGAGCCGCAGTTGAGCACCGCCAGGGAGCAGCGCCGGTAGAGTTCGTAAAGGCCGCCGTGCCCGGCCGTGCGCAGGCGGGCGACCTCGAGCGGAGACAGCAC
>JBFGYD010000191.1:0-5445 GCA_041587615.1 Lysobacterales bacterium | reverse complement strand
CTCGACCCGGTCCTCGGGGTAGTTGGTCAGCACCACCTTCAGCGGGCGCAGCACCGCCATGATCCGGGGCGCGTTGCGATCGAGGTCTTCGCGCACGGAGTTTTCCAGCACTCCCATCTCGACGTTGTTCTCGGCCTTGCTGATGCCGATGCGCTGGCAGAAGTCCTGGATCGCGGCCGGCGTGTAGCCGCGCCGGCGCATGCCCGAGATGGTCGGCATGCGCGGGTCGTCCCAGCCGCCGACCAGCCCCTGATCGACCAGTTGCGCCAGCTTGCGCTTGCTGGTGATGGTGTAACGCAGTTCCAGCCGGGAGAACTCGATCTGCTGCGGGTGGCACGGCACCGAGGTGTGGTCCAGAAACCAGTCGTACAACGGCCGGTGATCCTCGAACTCCAGCGTGCACAGCGAATGGGTGATGCCCTCCAGCGCGTCCGAGATGCAGTGGGTGAAGTCGTACATCGGGTAGATGCACCAGTTCTCGCCGCTGCGTTGATGGCTCATGTGCTTGATCCGGTAGATCACCGGGTCGCGCATGTTGATGTTGGGAGAGGCCATGTCGATCTTGGCCCGCAGCACGTGCGCGCCGTCTTCGAATTGGCCGGCGCGCATTCGTCGCAGCAGCTCCAGACTCTCGTCGGCGGGGCGCTCGCGGTAGGGGCTGTCGCGGCCTGGTGCGGTCAGGGTGCCGCGGTGCGCCCGGATCTCGTCGCCGGAAAGCGAATCCACATAGGCCAGCCCCTTCTTGATCAGTTCCTCAGCGAAACCGTACAGCTCCTCAAAGTAGTCCGACGCGTGGCGCAGTTCGCTCCATTCGAAACCGAGCCAGTGCACGTCTTCCTCGATCGCGCGGACGTACTCCTCGCTCTCTTTCTCCGGATTGGTGTCGTCGTAGCGCAAGTTGCAGCGCCCGCCGTAGTCGCGCGCGACGCCAAAGTTCAGGCAGATCGACTTGGCGTGGCCCACGTGCAGGTAGCCGTTCGGCTCCGGTGGAAAGCGGGTCACGACCTCGGTGTGTTTGCCCTCCGCGAGATCGCGGTCGATGATCTGGCGGATGAAGTTGCTGGGACTCGACGGCTCATTCATCCGCCGGATTCTACGGGAATTCAGGAATTCGCGTCGGGCGACACCTGCGCCAGCAGTTCGCGCGCCGCGGGAGCCTGCAGCGAATCCGGAAACAGGTGTAGCAGAGTATCGGCATAGAACGCCGCACGGTTTTCACGCTCGGTCGTCAGGTAGCCGTTGGCCAACGCGAGCAGCGCGGACGGAATGGCCCCGTGCTTGGGCGTGCGCTGCAGGTGAACGTTGACGATGATGGCGGCGTCCTCGACCTTGAGGTTGCGCGCGAAGCGCTCGGCCAGCGCGAGGTGGAAGTCGACCGGCAGACGCGGTCGGCCCTGGCTCACGGCCAGATAATCCTGGTACATCGATTCGACGAATTGGTTGGTGGCCGCGTCGGTCGCGGGCCGGTCGAGCAGTTCCCGCGCCGCGTCGTGGAACGCGTCGTGGGTCGGACGATACTTCCAAACCGCGTAGCGAAGCCGCTTCAGGTCCCGGTCTCCCGGGGCCACACGCACCAGGCGGTCGATGATCCGGCAGGCCCTGGCTACCTTGTGCTGGGCGATCAGGGACTCGACCTCGGCCGCACCCGCGGTCACCACCTGCTCGGCGTAGTCGTGGCTCATCACGTGGGGCCGGGTCGGGCTGAGCGTGTTCAGCGCGAAACCGATCCCGAACCCGGCGGCAAAGCAAACCAGCGGCAGCAGCACCGGCGAGGAAGAGTACCACCACACGGCGGCCTCGTAAGCGAGCCACAGGCCCAGCAGCAGATACCAGGGCAGAACCAGGCGTCCGGGCGGCCCGGGCACGAAATAAAGCGGCCGCGTGCGCCAGCCGTGGCACAGCCCCAGATTCAAGCCGACCAGCCCCGCGCCGGCCAGCGGTAACCAGGCCACCAGCGCCGGCGCCTGGCCGGCGATGACCACCGGTGCCACCACCCCCACCAGCGCGGCCAGCACCAGGGCGATGATGTGGGCCGCGACCCCCAGCGCGTACTCCAGCACGGCGCCGGCCAACAGCAGCAGAAACAGGAACCCGAACATTGCCAGCGGGGCCGAGGGCCCCAGGTCGAACCACGGAGACAGCGTTGCCACACCGCCCAGCGCGGCGATCGCGGCCAGTGCGACGGTCACCCACGGGAAATGCGCCAGCCGGCCCAGCCGCACATCCGGCAGGATCTCCGGCGCGCTCTCAAGCACGGTATTGTCGGGGCTCAGTTGGCATCGCGATGAGGTCCGGGATTGTGGCCGGCATTCGAAGCTCCCAATTCGACCTCGACCCGAAAAAGCGGATGGCCGCTGGCCGCGAATTTGCGTTCGAAAGGCGTCAGCGCCTGGTGCGGTTCGAAGTATTCTACGGCGGCCGGGCCGCGGTCAAAAAAATCCACCGCGCAGCAGAACTCCTCGGCGTAGATGCGCCAGTTGGTGCGCAGCTCCAGCCGGCCGCCGAGCCCGAGCACCGCCTGGAATACCGGATGGGCGTGCCAGCGTCGCATCAAATGGCCGGGCTTCGGCCACGGCGACGGATACAGCAGGTAATGCCGCGTCAGGCGCCAACCGTCGGCTAGCGCCAGGCGCCAGAAATCCACCAGCTCGGCGCGGGCCAGCAGCAGGTTGTGGGCGCGAAGCCCCGGCTCGGCCCACCCGGCCTTGCCGAGGCGATGGGCGGAGCGATCCACCCCGATCACCCAGGAATTGGGGTGGCGCCGCGCCAGCTCGCGGCTCGCCTCGCCGACGCCGCAGCCGGCATCGAGCAGCAGCGGCCGAGGTTCTTGCGCGATGATCTCGCGTACCCAGGCGAAGGCCGCCCGCGTGTGATCGGAGACCGGCTTGTCGTAGGCGGCGCGCCGATGCCGTTCGAGCACCTTGTTCAGGTCCTGGTGCGGTCCGCTCTGGGGGCTCGAGACGACCGGCGATGGGCACCGGGGGCTGGCTTTTTCTGACGGCTGGCTTTGCATGGGTCGGGGGCGGACGAGGTCGCCGTTTCTGGCATCGATCGGCGGATTCGGGGACAATGCGCGCCTTCACGCAGCGATCTCGATCGATGGGCGACGCGCGCAGATTTTTCCATTACTCGCAACCCTTTGCAATGCATCGAGGCGGCCAGCTGGCTCACCTGGAGCTGGCCTGGGAGAGCTGGGGTACGCTCAGCAAGCGCAGGGACAACGCGGTGGTGTTGTTCACCGGCCTGTCGCCGAGCGCCCATGCCGCATCCAGCGAGGTCGATCCGGACCCGGGCTGGTGGGAATTCATGGTCGGCCCGGGCAAGCCGATCGACACCGACCGCTGGTTCGTGATCTGCATCAACACGCTCGGTAGCTGCAAGGGCTCGACCGGGCCGGCCTCCATCGACCCGGCCACCGGTGAGCCCTACGGCCCGGACTTTCCTGCCTTAAGCATCGAGGACATCGCCGCGGCCGATTCGCTGCTGTTTGACGAGTTCGGCATCGAGCAGGTCGCGGTGCTGGTCGGCCCGTCGATGGGCGGGATGACCGCGGCCGCCTTCGCGCTGGCCCATCCGCATCACGGCCGGCACCTGGTTAGCATCTCGGCGGCGCACAACGCGTCCCCGTTCGCGACCGCGGTCCGCTCGCTGCAGCGCGAGGCGATACGTTCCGACCCGGATTACCGCGACGGCCGCTACCACGGCACCCCCGGCCCGGTCACCGGCATGCGGATCGCGCGCAAGCTGGGCATGATCAGCTACCGCTCGGCCGAGGAATGGCGCGGCCGCTTCAAGCGCGATCGCATTCCGCCGGAACGCGCCAGCGGCGCGCCGTTCGCGCCCGAATTCGAGATCGAATCCTACCTGGAGCACCAGGCGCAGAGCTTCATCACCGGCTTCGATCCGAACTGCTATCTGTACCTGTCGCGATCGATGGACTGGTTCGACGCGGCCGAATCCGGCCCCGGCGACCTGTCGCTGCTGGAATTCGAATCCGCGCTGGTGATCGGGGTCGAGACCGACATCCTGTTTCCGCTTTACCAGCAGGTCGAAATCGCCGACGTGCTGCGCGCCAACGCGGTCGACACGACCTTCCTGGAGATGGATTCGCTGCAGGGTCACGACGCGTTTCTGGTCGACGAGGCGCAATTCGGGACCGCGATGGCCAAATACTTTAGAATGATCGATTAGGTCATCAGCGGTCAGGCACATGGCAACCCAATTCTGCGGATTTGATCGGTTCGTCAAGGAGGTCGACCACGCTGCGGCCCAAGGCACCCCGGACAAGATCACCAAGGAACTGCGATCCGCGCTGTGCCGGCTGATTCGCTGCCCCGAGGTCACGCTGCCCGACTGCGTGTACGAGGTCTGCGAGGACCACTACGCTCGCCGCGAGCTTTACCAGAGCCCCAAGTACGGCTACACCGTGGTCGCGATGACCTGGGGGCCGGGCCAGGGAACGCTGATCCACGACCACTGCGGCATGTGGTGCGTGGAGGGGGTCTGGTCGGGTGAACTCGAAGTGGTCCAGTACGACCTGGTCGAGCGCATCGGCGAGCGCTACCATTTCCGCCCGGTCGGCGCGATCCAGGCCGGTCGCGGCTCCGCCGGCAGCCTGATCCCGCCGCACGAGTACCACACCATCGCCAACGCCAACTCAGACGAGGCGACGATTTCGGTCCACGTCTACTCCGGCCGGATGACCAACTGCAACGTGTTCCACCCCGAAGACGACGGCTGGTACCGCCGCCAACCCCGCACCATCGGCGTCGACGCCCGCATCGCGTCCTGAACCGGCAACGGTCCTAGCGCTGGCTCTTGCCTGAGCCGGCCTAGCCCTTATACTAGGCCACCTCCCCGAAGTCCCCCGTGCCGGGATGGCGGAATTGGTAGACGCGCCGGACTCAAAATCCGGTTCTGGCAACAGAGTGAGAGTTCAAGTCTCTCTCCCGGCACCATTAAAATCAGAGCATTACAACTTCTTGATGCTGCCAGCACGCGGGGTCATGATGCCGCTGGCACACATCGGCACAGTCATTCTTGGCTTGGCAGGCACACACCCTATTAGCACGTTATTGGCCGCTGCGTGCGGCGTGCTTCTAGTGTGGCCACCGATATTGCGCCCGGCAAGGACTATGAGCACCCCCACCACTGCGTGGTCCGGTTGGCCCCGGAGCGCAGCCAGCGTTTCACCGACCGCGGGTTCTAGCCCGGTGGATCCGGCTGTACGGCCTTCCGGCGCCGGGACGCACTGAGCCGACCCATTCGTTCCAACCACAGCGGCATCGTTCAAGGGCAAGAGTTGGCAGTGCCCGGTCTTTCAGAACACCTGGGAATCTGTGCCTTAAGGCTAGAGTTAATTAGTTACGCTACGGCGGTCAACCTCACAGATAACCCATCCGCGAATCTGGCGATATAGCCTCGCCTCCGCTGCCTACCTCAAAT
>JBFGYD010000190.1:0-5451 GCA_041587615.1 Lysobacterales bacterium | reverse complement strand
GTCGGCAGCGGGATCAGCCCGGTCACCTGCTGGCTCAGTTGATTGAGAGCATCGATGACCTCGCCGCCGGAACCGAAACGGTCGTCCGGATTCTTCGCCAGCAGGCGGTCCACGATCGGCCGAAAGCGACTCAAATGCGGCGGCAGCGACGGGACCGGATCGCGTAAATGCGCGTCGCGCAGCTCCAACGGGTCGGCGCCGGAAAACGGCGGTGCCCCGACGAGCATCTGATAGAACATCACCCCAAGAGAGTAGAGATCGCTGCGCCCGCTAAGCGGCTCGCGCCTGAACTGTTCAGGGCTCATGTAGAGGGGTGTTCCGGTGACGAAACCCTTCAGTGTCATCAGCCCCATCTCGGCAAAGGGTCGGGCGATGGCGAAATCGACCAGCACGGCGCGGCCGTTTTCGTGGAACATCACGTTGCCCGGCTTGACGTCGCGGTGCACCATCCCGCGGGCATGCAGTTGGGACAGGCCCGCGGCGATCTGTGCGGTGATCCGGATCGTGTCCTGCAGGCTTAAGCCCTCGGCCATCCGCCGCTGCAGATCCCCGCCGGGCAGGAACTCCATCGCCAAAAAGTAATGCTCGTCGACGATGCCGCAGTCAAACACGGTCACCAGGTTGTCGTGATGAAACTGGGCGGCGATGTCGCCCTCGTGACGCAGGCTCTCCAACAGCGCCTCGTCCACCCCGGGCTGCGGCGGCACGATCTTGACCGCGACTTCCCGGTGAGGGCGCAACTGCTCGGCCAGAAAAACCCATGAAGTACCGCCTTCGCCCAGTTGGCGAAGCAGCTTGAAGTTAGGGAGATCCAGAACGGGGGGCTGCATGTCTAGTGATAGAACACTACTGGGCGATGCTGCCCGGTTCCGTGGTTGAATGAATAGCAGCGAGTTTGCCACGCTGGCCGCACACACGGCAACCGGCAACGGCTCAGTCCGCGCGGACCCGCGGCCGGCGAGCGGGAGGCCATCGGACGGCGCGTTTTCGCGTGGCTATACTGGTCGCCTGCAGGCCGCGCGAAGTTCTGACGCATCGCAGAAAAATAACTTTAAGTAATTATTTTATGTGTATGTTTTTAATAGATAAAAATGGTCAGAAATGAGCGCTCGGATTAAACCGCCGTTTCGAGCCGATCACATCGGCAGCCTGCTGCGCCCGCAGGAGCTGCTGGAAAAGCGCACCGCCCACGACCAGGGAAAGCTGGCGGACGAAGTTTTGAAGGAATGCGAAGACCGCTTGATCCGCGATGCGGTCCAGATGCAGGAGCGGATCGGATTGAGCTCTATCACCGACGGGGAATACCGGCGGGTGATCTATTTCGGCCATTTTCCCAGCGCTGTCAGCGGCTTCACCGAGATGCAGGCTGAGCTCGATTTCAAAGACGACAGTGGACGGGTGATGCGCTACACGACGCCGGTCGTGACCGGAAGGCTCAAGCGCGAGCGCGGCATCGCCACCGGGGAGTTCCGCTTCGTGCGCGAGCTGACCGATCGGACCCCGAAAGTCACGCTACCGAGTCCGTGCTCGCAGCACTATTTTCGCTGGCGCGAGGGCGTATCCGAACGAGCCTATCCGGACCTTGCCGAATTCCACGCCGACGTGGCGACGATCTACCGCGAGGAACTGGCGGATCTCGCCGCGCTGGGCGCACGCTATGTGCAGTTCGACGACGTGTCGCTGCCGTTGCTGTGCGACGCCAAGCTTCGAGAGGGCATCGTGGCCCGCGGCTATGACCCGGACGTCCTGGTGGACGATTACGTCGCGGCGGTCAACGCGGCGCTGCGCGGACGTCCTCCAGAACTCACCGTCGGCATGCACCTTTGCCGTGGCAACAATCAGGGCAAATGGCTCGGAGAGGGCGGTTACGACTTCGTCGCCGAGAAGATTTTCGGCGGCCTCGAGGTCGATTTCTTCTGCCTCGAGTACGACACTCCCCGCGCCGGCAGCTTCGCCCCGTTACGCTTCATGCCGGACGACAAGACCGTGATCCTGGGCCTGGTCAGCACCAAGACCCCGGCGCTGGAGTCGGCCGATGAGCTGTGCCGGCGGATCGACGAGGCGCAGCGCCACGTGCCGCTCGAACGGCTCGGATTGAGCCCGCAGTGCGGCTTCGCCAGCACCGCCCCGGGCAACCCGCTGACCGCCGCCGACCAGGAGCGTAAGCTCTGCTTGGTCGTACAGGTCGCGTCCCGAGTATGGGGTTAGCCCGCGTTGCTCCCGGAGCAATTTGCGGGCTGTCATCCAGGCGCGGGCCTTGCGATAATCGACCTCCGCCGCGCCGGCAGTTCGGCCGGGTCTAAAACCCATCACTTCAAGGAGCCCCTGACATGCGTGAAGCCGTGATTGTATCGACCGCCCGCACGCCGATCGGCCGCGCCTATCGCGGCGCGTTCAACAACACCGAAGCGCCGACGCTGGCGGGCCACGCGGTCAGCCACGCGGTTTCGCGCGCCGGACTCGACCCGGCCGAGGTCGAAGACGTGATCATGGGCTGCGCGATGCCGCAGGGCACCCAGGGCCTGAATATCGCCCGTCTTGCGGCGCTGGCCGCCGGCTTGCCGGTAACCACCGCGGGCATGACCGTGGACCGCCAGTGTTCCTCGGGCATGATGGCCATCGCGGTGGCGGCCAAAACCATCATCAGCGACGGGATCGACGTGATGGTGGGCGGCGGGCTGGAATCCATCAGCCTGGTCCAGAACGATCACATCAATACCCACCGCGCGACCGATCCGCGTCTGATAGAGCTGCATGAGCACGTCTACATGCCGATGCTAGACACCGCCGAGGTCGTGGCGCGCCGTTATGACATCGACCGGGACACCCAGGATGAGTACGCGCTGCAGAGCCAGCAGCGAACGGCATCCGCCCAGGCCGCGGGAAGGCTGGACGACGAAATCGTACCGCTGCCTTCGACGATGGGGGTCATGGACAAGGAGACCGGGGAGATCAGCTTCCGCGACGTGGTTTTGGACAAGGATGAAGGCAACCGGCCGGGGACGACGCTGGAGGCACTGGCCGGCCTCAAGCCGGTGCGCGACGGTGGGCACGTGACCGCCGGCAACGCGAGCCAGCTTTCCGATGGTGCGTCCGCCGCGGTGCTGATGGAGGCCTCGATCGCCGAACGCCGCGGCCTGGAGCCGCTCGGGGTGTACCGGGGAACGGCCGTTGCCGGCTGCGAACCCGACGAGATGGGCATCGGCCCGGTGTTCGCGGTGCCCAAGCTGCTCGAGCGCACCGGCCTCAAGATGGACGACGTCGGCCTGTGGGAGTTGAACGAGGCGTTCGCGGTGCAGGTCGTGTATTGCCGCGACCGGCTCGGCATTCCCAACGAAACGCTGAACGTCAACGGCGGCGCGATCTCGATCGGCCACCCTTACGGGATGTCCGGCGCCCGAATGGTGGGCCACGCGCTGATCGAGGGTCGCCGGCGCGGGGTCAAGTACGTGGTCTGCACGATGTGCATCGGCGGCGGGCAGGGCGCCGCTTCGCTGTTTGAAGTTCGATAGCCGGGCTAACCATGCGAGCGCTGATTTGCAAGGAATACGGGCCGGCCGAAAAGCTGGTGTTGGAGCAGCGCCGGGATCCGGCGCCAGGCGCCCGGCAGGTGGCCGTCGAGATCAGAGCGGCCGGGGTCAATTTTCCCGACCTGCTGGTGATCGCCGGCCAATACCAGATCAGGACCGAGCCGCCGTTTGTTCCCGGCAGCGAGGCCGCGGGCGTGGTCACCGCGCTGGGGCCCGGCGCGGGCCGGTTCGAGGTCGGCGATCGGGTCATCGTGACCCCGGCCGGCGGCGCTTTCGCGGAGCAATGCGTGGTCGATCAGAATCTGGCGTTCCCGTTGCCCGAAAACCTCAGCTTCGAACAGGGTGCGGGGTTCACGATTACCTACGGCACCAGCTACCACGCGTTTCGCCAGTGCACTCAACTGAGCGCCGAAGATACCGTGCTGGTGCTCGGTGCGGCCGGCGGGGTCGGCATCACCGCGGTCGAAATCGCCAAGGCGATGGGGGCGCGGGTCATCGCCGCCGCCAGCAGCCCGGAGAAGCTCGCGTTCGCGCGCGAAAGCGGGGCCGACGAGCTGATCGATTACTCAGCCACCTCGCTCAGGGATGCGGTCAAGGAGAAGACCGGCGGCAAGGGGGTCGACGTGGTCTACGACCCGGTCGGCGGCGAGCTGGCGCAGCAGGCCCTGCGCGGGCTGGCCTGGCACGGGCGTTACCTCGTGATCGGCTTTGCCAGCGGCGAGATACCCAATTTTCCGGCCAACCTCGCGCTGCTCAAGGAAGCCAAGATCCAGGGCGTCTGGTGGGGCACCTGGAGCGAGCGCAACCCGGCTGACTCGCTGCGAAACATGAGCGAACTGGCCGCGCTGGTCGCGGCCGGCAAACTGAATCCCCGGGTCACCGAAAGCTACCCCCTGGAGCGCTTCGTCGAGGCGTTTGCCGCGATCAGCGAGCGCAGTGCCAAGGGCAAAGTCGTGCTGACGATGTAGGGAAATATCATGCGCAACATACTGATCATGGGAGCCGCGGGGCGCGACTTTCACGTTTTCAACTGCTGCTACCGGGAGCGGACCGACGTGCGCGTTGCCGCGTTCACCGCGGCCCAGATCCCGCACATCGACGACCGCAGCTATCCGGCCGCCCTGGCCGGGCCGCACTATCCCGAAGGCATCCCCATCCATCCCGAATCCGAACTCGAGCGTCTCATCGAGGACGAGTCGGTCGACGGAGTCGTGTTCGCGTATTCCGACGTGAGCCTGGACTACGTCGCCGAGCGTCGCCGGCGGGTCGAGGCTCTCGGGGCCGATTTTTCAACCTTCGACGTCGACGCAACGATGCTGGCGGCGAGCAGGCCGGTCATCGCGGTATGCGCCGTTCGCACCGGCTGCGGCAAGAGCCAGACCTCACGGCGGGTCAGCGAACTGCTCAAGGAGCTGGGTCGGCGCGTGGTCGTGATTCGCCACCCGATGCCATACGGCGACCTCGCGGCCCAGGCGGTGCAGCGCTTCGGAGGGCTCGAAGACCTGGACCGCTACGACTGCACGATCGAGGAGCGCGAGGACTACGAGCACCATCTGCGCGCCGGCAACGTGCTGTACGCCGGGGTCGACTATGCGGCGATCTTGAAACAGGCAGAACGCGAGGCGGACGTGATCGTCTGGGACGGCGGCAACAACGACTTCCCCTTCTTCCGGCCCGACCTCTTGATCACCGTCGTGGATCCCCACCGGGCCGACCACGCCCTCCGGTACTATCCGGGCGGTGTGAATGTCCGCACCGCTGACGTGATCGTGGTTAACAAGGTGGACACCGCCTCGTGGGAAGAGGTTCACCGGGCGCACACCGTCGCGTCGTCCCTGAATCCGACGGCCACCTACCTCGAGGCCGCGAGCCCGATCACAGTGGAAGACGGAGAGCGCATTCGAGGCAAACGCGTCCTCGT
>JBFGYD010000189.1:0-5461 GCA_041587615.1 Lysobacterales bacterium | reverse complement strand
AGCAGGCCCTGACCCTGTACATCAGGGCCGGATTTTCCAACTACGACGTTTTGATGAAAAAGCTCGGCCGGTACAAGACCGGAAAGTCCTGCCTGTACGTCAAGCGCCTCGACGACGTCGATCTCGACGTGCTCGAACGACTCGTCGCCGAGTCGGTCAAGCACATGCGAAAAACCTATCCGTCGGATTGAGTCGGCTGGTGCATGTCCGCCGCTATGGCGACGCCGGGCCGCCGGTCGTCGTGCTGCACGGCGGTCCCGGGGCGCCCGGCTACATGGCGCCGGTAGCACGCGCGCTGGCCGATTCGTTCCGGGTGCTCGAGCCCTGGCAGCGCCGGGCCGGAAACGTCGCATTGACCGTCGCCCGCCACGTCGCCGACCTCGAGCAACTCATCGCCCGGGACTTTCCCGGCGAGCGGCCCGCGCTGGTGGGATCGTCCTGGGGCGCGATGCTGGCTCTATGCCACGCCGCCACCCATCCGGAGCGCGCGGGACCGCTGGTGCTGATCGGCTGCGGCACCTTCGACCTGGCCGCCCGCGCGCGCATGCAGGATCTGCTCGACCAACGGATGAATCCATCGCTTCGCCGTCGCATCGGCCGGTTGAACCAGGAGTTCCCGGACCCCGATCGACGCCTCCGGGCGCTGGGCCGGTTGCTGCTGCCGGTCTATTCCGAGGATCTGCTGACCACCGACCAGGAGGTCGCGGAATGCGACGCCCGCGGCCACGCCGAGAGCTGGAGCGACATGGAGCGGCTGCAGGCCGATGGCGTCTATCCGGCCGCCTTCGCGGCCATCGAGGCGCCGGTTCTGATGCTGCACGGCGCGGTCGACCCCCATCCGGGCTCGATGATTCGAGACAGCCTCAAGCCTCACCTGCCGCAACTGGAGTACCGCCAGTTCGAGCGCTGCGGGCATTATCCGTGGATGGAACGGGCGGTGCGCGACGAATTTTTCGAAACGCTGCGGGGCTGGCTGCAGGCGCGACTCCGTTCTTGACCGGTGAACCACCGACCGGGAATCATCAGGTGTTACGGCGGGCGGCAGCCTGAGCCATCTCGCCGCGCAGGTGGCGCGCCGCGAGCAGGTAGAACCCGGCGCCGACGAAGGCCACCTGGGCGATGATGAAGAGCGCCCAACGCAGGGATTCGTCGCCGGCGGTCGGCGCCAGCGCGTCGCTCAGCACGCCCACCGTCAGCGGCCCCAAACCTAAGCCGATGATATTGAGCACGAAGTAGATCATCGCCGAGGCCAGGGCCCGGCCGTGCGGCCCTACCAGGCCGTGAGCGGCGGCGATGGTCGGGGCCAGAAACAGCGCCAGCAGCACGCTGCTCAAGAAGAAACTGAACCACAGCAGGTCGACACTGCCGGTCAGAACCGTGAGCATCGAAAACGGCGCCGCGGCCAGGGTCCCGAGCGCCGGCACCCACAGGTACCAGCGCCGGTCGCGCCGCCCGAAACGGTCGGCGAGCCAGCCGCCCGTGTAGGCACCCAGCGCTCCGCCGATGCCCACGCCCAGAGACAGGTAAGTCCCGACCAAGCCCACCGGCACCTCGTGCACCCGGATCACGAAAGACGGCATGAAATTGATCGATCCGTAGCCAACGAAGGAATTGAAAGCTGCCCCGAGGCTCGCGTAGCGAAAGCTCTTCAGCGACCACAGGCCCGAGACCGCGGCCATGAACCGGTCCTGCCCCCTAGCGGCGGGCTCCTCATCGGACATGCCCCGACGCGGCTCGGCGACGGTCAGGCGCACCACGACCGCGAGCAGGATCCCGGGCAGGCCGACCACCAGAAAAGCCATTCGCCAGCCGAAGAATTCGTTGATCCAGCCGCCCGCCAGGAAGCCGATCAGGATTCCGATGTAGATCCCCATCGAGTAGATCGACAGCGCGCGACCGCGCTCCTCGTACGGAAAATAATCCGAGATCATCGAATGCGCCGGCGGACTGCCGCCGGCCTCTCCCACGCCGACCCCGATCCGCGCCAGCAGCAGCTGCCAGAAATTCGCGACCGCGCCGCACAGCGCGGTCATGGCGCTCCACACGGTCAGCGACAGCGCGACGATGTTGCGGCGGTTGCCGCGATCGGCCCAGCGCGCGATCGGAATCCCGCAGGTGACGTAGAACAGCGCGAAGCTGAACCCGGAAAGGAGCCCCAACTGGGTGTCGCTCAAACCCATGTCAGCTTTGATCGATTCCTGCAGAATGACCAGGATCTGGCGGTCGATGAAATTGAAGATGTAGACCACCATCAGCACCGCCAGCACGTAGCGGCGCGAGGCGGTGCTCGCAGAGTCGGGAGTCGGAGCGGGAGTCTGGTTCAGCGGCCGGCCTTGTTGGTTTTTCTTGTCGGAGCGACCGATTCTAACCCGAACCCGGGACCCGGCAACGTTTTTCGGCAACCGCTTCCACCCGGTAGGTTCGCACGTCGAGGACCGCGCGGCGCTTCGCGATCGTCTCCAAGAAGTGGCGCGCGGACGGCAACTCCTCCCAGCGCGGATCGTTCATGCAAGCCAGGTGATCGGCCTCGGTCTTCCACTGCAGGTACTGCACCAGGCGGCCGCCATCGATGCTTTGATGCAGCGAGCCCGAGATGAAGCCGGGAAATTCGCGGAAGCGCCGCAGCCCGTCCTGGGCGTGGGGCTTGATTTCCTCGATCACCGACGGGTCGCCGTCGACGGTGACGATGACCGTGCACAACTTGGCCGACTCGCTAATTGACGTCACCGATCGAATCTCAATTCGGGCGCCGTCGGCTTCACCGAATCGATACCGCCATGAAGGTCACGTCATCGTGGTGCATCGGGCCGTCGACGAACCCCAGCAGGTCGTTCAGAACCCCCTGCTTGATGTCCACCGCCTCGCCCGAGAGGGCGTCCAACACGGTCTGCAGCCGCTGGTTGCCGAACAACTCGCCGCCCGGCCCCCGGGCTTCGACCAGTCCGTCGGTGTATAGAAACAGCTGATCCCCCGCAGCCAGGCCCAACGTGGACTGCTCGTAGGGCAAATCGGCGTCGACCCCAAGCGGCAGATTCGACGCTCCGATGTCCTCGGGCAGGAGCGCCGGCGACCAGTGGGCTTCGGTCCGGCGGCGAACAAGGACCGGGTGGTGCCCGGCGTAGCTGAAATTGAGCTCGCCGGCCGCGCGATAGAATGCCGCGACCGCCGCGGTCGTCATCGCCTGAAATCCGCAGCCGGTCGCCCGCCGATTCAGATCCGCGAGCACTTCATGGCTGTCCACGCTGTTCATCCGTTCCTGCAGCGAGTCGTAAAGCCATTGGCTGGTAGCGGACACAGGCTCTCCATGACCCGCGACGTCGGCGATCGCGATGCGGGTGATCAAGTCACTCGCACAAACGCTGAAATAGTAAATGTCGCCACCCTTGCCTCCCCCGCAGGCGGCGGAAAACAGACTCGCCCGCACCGCGCTGGTCTGCGCTTCCAGATCGGTCCCCTGAATGCCTCCCCAGATCTCACCACAGCCTATCTCGTGCATCCGCGGAAACCCTGGTTTATCCGGCGGTCATTGTACCGGCATCGCGCCCGCTGCAGAGACGCGGCGATACGGGGGACGGCGGCCGGCCGTCCCCGCGCTGGCCTGGCCCGCTAGTTGTGTCGGCTGTTGCGGCCGTTGTGCGGAGTGGCCGCGTACGGAAACACCTTGTGGTAACCGATGTCGTTGTGGTTGACGTTGTCGATTTCGTCGGCGAACCACGGATCGATTTGGATGCATTCGGCGGCCGAGCGACGATGCTATGATCGGACCGCTTAGCCGCAGGGGCCGTCCGATGAAGCAAACCAGGGTGCTGATCGATACGCTGAAGCGCGTGCTGCGTTCGGAAAAAATCACCTACGCCAACATCGCCGTGGCGCTCGATCTGAGCGAAGCGAGCGTCAAGCGCATGTTCGCCCGCCTGAATTTCACCCTCGAGCGGCTGGAGCGCATCTGCGACCTGGCTGGATTGCCGCTGTCGGAGCTGGTGCGCCTCGCGGACGACCGCCCCGAGCCGATCACGATGCTGAACCCCGAGCAGGAACACGAGCTGCTGGCTGATCGGAAGCTCCTGCTGGTGGCGTTCCTGGTGCTCAACCACTGGAGCGCGGCCCAGATCGTGGCCACCTTTCAGATCGACGAATACGAGGTCATCCGCAAGCTGGCCAAGCTGGACCGGCTCGGGATGATCGAGCTGCTGCCGGGCAACCGCGTGCGGCGTCTCGTCGCGCGTAATTTCAACTGGCGCAAACACGGGCCGGTGCAGCGATTCTTCGAACAAGAGGTCAAAAAGGACTTCCTTGCCAGCCGCTTCGCCGGCGACGGCGAGCACCTTCGCTTCATCGGCGGCATGATCTCGCGCCAGTCACTGTCGCGCATGCGCCAGGCGATCGACCGGGTCACACGCGAGTTCGACGAAATGGTGCAGGTCGATGCCGATCTACCCCACGGCGAAAAAGTTGGCGTCGGAGCGGTGCTCGCGATACGTCCGTGGGAGGTGCCCTCTTTCACCGCGCTACGGCGGCGCGCGCCGCCGCCGGAGTAAGAATTCCGCGGCAGATTTGCGAAACGGGACTTCACACGGGCAAGATGCACGCTAGATTATAAACAGAGGTACGCTGATCGGGAGACGCCGGTGGCAGTAATTTGCGAACTCAGCCTGGCCCATCGCGCAGACGCCGGCCGGATTGCGCTGCTGTCAAGGAATCTGGTGGAGCACGGCCTGCCTTGGTCGTGGACCCCGCAGCGCGTACGCCGCTGCATTTCTCACCCCGACTACGTGGTGCTGGTCGCGCGCGTTCAGCAGCAGCTCAGCGGCTTCGCCATCATGCAATTTTTGCAACATCACGCCCATCTGTGCCTGCTCGGAATCCAGCCGGAGTATCAGCGCCGGGGAATCGGCCGAAGGCTGGTGGCCTGGCTCGAGAAGAGCGCGCGGGTCGCCGGCGTGTTCACCGTCATCCTCGAGGTTCGAACCTCCAACGAGGCGGCGATCCGGTTTTACCGCCGCCTGGGATACACCGACGACCGCGTCTTTCGCGCCTACTACTCGCCGACCGAAAGCGCGGTCAGGATGAGCCACAACCTGCGCATCGAGATCTAGCCCGCATATTGCATGAGTTTCACTCGGCGTCGTCTATTTACTGAACCGGATCAATGGACTACGTGAATACCTCAAGCTTGGTGCAATATGCAAACCGTGACGCTGCCGGTTTGTCGCCGAATTGCACGGCGGATCTCGCCCGATCCCCTTTGGGCGATAGCTACGGCTATCCCCCGGCGGACGATCGGCCAAGCTCCACTCCCCGAAGGCCAGGCGTCCATGGCGGTTTTCGGCGGAGGCAAAAAAAGTCAATCTCCCGAACTTAAGTTTCAACAACACGAGGTCGCTAGGCGCCTCAAAGAACGGGAGATCGACATGAAATACTGTGGCATTGATCTGGCCAGCAAAGCAAGTGCGATCTGTGT
>JBFGYD010000188.1:0-5492 GCA_041587615.1 Lysobacterales bacterium | reverse complement strand
GCCGCGGTCGCCGCGCCGATGTCGCACTGGGTGCGCAGTTCGCGCTCGGCCGACACCGTCGCCAGGGACGGCGCCGAGGCGGTGGCCGAGGCGCTGCGCCCGCCGGGACGGGTCGCGTCGCTGATCCTGCCGGCGGATGCGTCCTGGAACGCGACTGACAGCGGCAGCGCCCCGCTGCCGCCGACGCCGCCCCCGCATCCGGTCGGCGATGGCGCGGTGGCGGCCGCCGCCGCGGCGCTGAGCGGCGGTGAGCCGGCGATGCTGCTGCTGGGCGGGCACGTCAGCAAGGTCCGGCTGGAGGCCGCCGGCGCGATCGCGGCCAAACTCGGGGTGCGCCTGGCCTGCGAGACCTTCTGCTCCCGGCTGGCACACGGCGCCGGGGTGCCGACGGTCGAGCGCATTCCGTATTTTCCCGAACGGGTGGCCGAAGCGCTGGCCGGGCTGAAGCAGATCGTGCTGGTCGGCTGCGAGCCGCCGGTCAGTTTCTTCGCCTACCCGGGCCTGGCCAGCGAGCTGGCGCCGCCGGACTGCCGCATGACCGCCCTGGCGAGCGCCGAACACGACGTCGACGACGCGCTCGCCCGCCTTGCGCGCCAGCTCGGGGCCATCGACCAGGCGCCGGCCCGCAACCGGCATGAAATCCCCGATCGACCTCGCGGCGAGTTGGGTCCGCTCGCCATCGCCCAGTCGCTGGCGGCGCTGATGCCGGCCGATGCGATCGTCGTGGACGAGGGCATCTGCGGCGCCGCGGCCGTGTTTCCGGTCACCGCCACGGCCGCGGCCCACGAATGGCTGATCCCGACCGGCGGTTCGATCGGCTGGGGGCTGCCGGCGGCCGCGGGCGCGGCGATCGCCTGTCCCGAGCGCAAGGTCATCTGCCTGGAAGGGGACGGCTCGGCGATGTACACGATCCAGGCGCTCTGGACCATGGCCCGCGAAAAACTCGACGTGACCACGATCATCTTTGCCAACCGCGGCTATCAGATCCTGCAGATTGAATTCCAGCGCGTCGGCGCGGCCACGATGGGGCCGACCGCGCAAAGCCAGATGAGCCTGGCCGATCCGGAACTAAACTTCGTCGCGCTGGCCGAATCGATGGGCGTCAGGGCCGCCCGGGCCAGCAGCGCGGAGGAGTTTCACGGTGAACTGGAGCAGGCACTGCGGGTGAGCGGACCGCGGCTGATCGAGGTGGTCATGCCCGCCGGGCTCCAGAATTCGGAGGTATCGGCGTTGTGAAAAATAAATATGGAGCGGTATTGTTTTCAGGCTGCCTGTGGCTTGCCGCCGCGCTGGCCCACGATTCCGAGGCGCTTTACCTGGGCAACGAGGGCGTGCTGGTCAGCCACGGCGACGACAAGGTGTTGTTCGACGCGTTTTATTCCGAAGGCCACGGCCTGTACGTGCTGGTGCCCGCGAACGTGCGCGAGGACCTGATTGCCGGGCGCCCGCCTTATAACGGCATCGACGCGGTGTTCGTATCGCATGTGCACGGCGACCATTTCAGCCCCGGGCCGACGCTGGATTACCTGCGCGCGCAGCCGGCAGTGCGCTTGTTTGCATCGCGCCAGGTGATCGAGGCGCTGACCGAGTTCGCCGGCGCCGACGATCCGGTGACGAGCCGTCTGACCGCGTTCGACCTCCAGCCCGGCGACCCGCCCCAATCCGCGACGATCGGCGAGATCGACATTGACGTGGTCGCGATCCCGCATTCGGGCGGCTCGCGTCATGCTCACATCCGCAATCTGGCGTTCCGCGCAACCCTGGGCGAGTGGCCCACGGTGTTGCACCTAGGCGACGCCGAAACCGACGAGGCGCAGTTCGCGGGGCTGCAAGCCCACTGGGCCGAGCGCCGGGCCGACGTCGCCTTTCCGCCGTACTGGTTCTTCGGCCGCGACTCAGGCTGGCAGATCCTCGAAAACCACCTCAAGGCAGACCAGGTGATCGGAATCCACGTCCCGGCCGAGGCCGCCGGCCACGGCGAGGCGTGGCGCGAACAGGCCGGCGGCGACCTGTTCACCGACCCGGGCGAGGCCCGACGGATCGCCGAAAAAGAATGCCCGTAAGGACCTCGGCGGGCGCCGCCGTCCTCTTGCGAGTGCTCGGAAACGGCACGGCACAACCCGGTCAACTCGAACCCTTCGAAACGGTCGTCAAATTCCGTCGGTTGGCGGCAGCGCCTGAAGTTCCGCGTTTGCGGGGCGGGTGTAGCCGACGAGGCGGTCGCCCAACCGCACGGCAGCGCCGATGACTTGCCCGGAGGCGGCATCGATCAGATCAACCGCGTCGGGCAGTTCCGGCGCGCGGAACTCGATCCGGCTCCAGCCGCCGGCCACCGGCGTGCGCTTGGCAGGGGTCACGGAGGTGGCGTGGCCGGCACCGGCGCGGGCCCCCAGCGGGATCGATCGATCGAAGCGGCTGAAGGGCACGTGGCCTTCGCGCCTGAGGGCCCGGGCGAGGCTCGGGGCGGCGGGAAAGCGCACGTACGAGGGCGCGCTGCCGGTCTGCGGCAGGTCGAGCATCAGCGCGAGGCGATCGAGCGGTGCTTGCGTGACGATGGGGTGATGGTAGACCACCAGCTCGGCGATGCCCTTGATGTATCCGGCGCCGATGAGCAGCGCGACCAGCCAAATCGATCCGCGGCCGGCGACTCCCGGGCGCACCTCCAGCATTCCCAGCGAGATCGCGAGAACGAGCCACGTGGCGATGTTGCCGTAGCGGGTGGTCAGCGACACGGTCAGCTCCAGGTCGTGGCGGCCGAGCGCGATCAGCGCCATATTGACCAGCGCGTAGGCGCCAAACAGGCCGATCAGCAGCACCGTTCCGGAAGCCGGCGGGCGGCGCAGCATCCAGGCCCACGCCCCGATAAGCACGATGCCCATCAGCACGCTGGGGGCTATGCCGAACGGCTTGGCGCTGAAATAACCACCGGCTGTTGACAAGAAAAATGCCGCCCAGCGCGCCAGCTCCAGGCTCTCCGGGGTTTTGCCGGCAAAGCCGAATACGAACAGGAAGTAGCCGCCGTAAAAGAGCGCATTGACCGCCGCGAGCCAGATCGACGTCCGGGCCTTTCGGCGCGCCGCCAGCACGAGCGCCGCGGAGATCAGCGCCAGCGCCACCAGCCCGGTCGTTAACGCGAACGCGGCCAGCATTGCCAGGGCGCAGGCCAGCGCGGCATAGCGCCGGCGCCGGCCGGCCAGGTAGTGGGCCAGGGCCCACAGCGCGGCGGCGAACAACGCATCGGCGAGGAGCCAGTGAGTGCCGGACATCGGCGATACCCAGTGAAACATCGCCGCCGGGGAAAGCACCAGCGCGAAGACGATCGGTACGTCGTGGGCGAGCGGGTGGCCGCGGACGATCCGCAGCGCCCGGACCAGGAACGCGGCCGTGGCCACGGCAAACCCGGCGGTCATCGCGAACAGACCGTAGCTGCTGCCGGAAAAAAGATGAAAGTTGAGCAAATATGGGAGCTGTCCGAGCGGCTTGCGATGCCCGTTGTCGGCAATCCACAGCATGGCCTGCAGACCCTGCCAGCGGTCCTCGGCGAGCAAATAGGGGGCCGCAAACCGAGACCAGTAATCGGCATTGGGCAGACTCGGGAGCATCGCCGCGACCACGGCCAGAACCGCCAGCGGCGCCAACAGAACCAGGTGGCGAAACTCGGGCGTCCTCAACGGCCTCAGTTCTCTGGTCGCACTCATGCCGCGTTAGGGCTGGGAACCGTCTGCTTCTCCGAGTGCCCTTCCTCGTGCCACTGGAACACGTTCAGCTCGATGAACACGAACGCGACCAGCCACAGGAACGCGTCCCAGAAATCCAGAAAGTCGCCCTTGACGCCCCAATAGATCGCACAAGCGAGCAGCACCGAATAGAAAAAACCCTTGATCCCCTTGCTCAAGGCGATGAGCCGGTCTGACAGCTTGTCGCGGACCTGCAGCTCGATCTCGATTTGCAGCAGCGCCACGACCACGAGCCAGTCGCTCGAGTTGATCACGTCGACGATCGCCAGCTTTGCGATCGCGGCCAGACTGTCCGCGCTGCCGATGATCTGGGTGCCCGCGATCTGCCACAGCGCCTGGCCCTGCAACTGAGCACATACCGCGGCGTCGATCGGCGGGTACTGATCCAGGTCCTGGACATAGGTGAAGCCGGTGCCGATCAGCGCGCAGACGTCCTCGGTCGCGAATGGCACGACGTTCGAGACGGTGCCCGACTTGGTCAGATAACCGTACCAGGCGTAGACGATGAACAGGTAGCAGACCGAGCTGATCCCCCCCAACGCCCACTTCAACGGGCCGCGCAGCTTCTCGTCCGAAATCACCGCGGTCTGCAGTTCGAACAGCAGCAGCAGGACCACCCAGGCCGCGGTGTCGATGGTCGCCGAATAGGCCTCGATCAGCTGGCGCCAGGCCAGTCCGTCGGCAAAGACCTGAGCGCGGGCGGCGTGCTCTTCGAAGAAAAAGAAGAAGACGTTGGACGTCAGCAGGGCGTAGATCGTGTACTTGAACGCCCGGAACAGGATGTGGGGTTTGATCTTCAGCCTCAGCACAGCGCGTCGGCCGCGTCGTCGAGGGTCTTGCGTGCCTTGGTCACCATTTCGTCGACGTGTTCGCGCTCCATGATCAGCGGCGGCGAGATGATCATCGTCGAACCCACCGCGCGCATGACCAGTCCGTTTTCGATCGCGAGGTCGCGCACGCGATCGCCGGTGGCGTCCTTTTCCTCGAACCGGGCGAGCGGGTCCTTCGATCTGACCAGTTCCAGCGCGCCCAGCATCCCTAAGCCCCGAACCTCGCCGACCAGCGGATGGTCGGCCAGCGTTCGCCACTGGCGTTGCAGGTACGGGCCGATCTCATCATGCACGCGCGTCACGATGCCCTCGTCGCGAAGAATCCCGACGTTGGCGATCGCCACCGCGGCGGCCACCGGGTGGCCGGAGTAGGTGAATCCGTGGTTGAAATCCCCGTGACTCTTGAGCACGTCGGCCACCCGGTCGGCGACGATGACGCCGCCGATCGGCAGATAGCCCGACGACAGCCCCTTGGCGATCGGCATCAGGTCCGGCGCCAGGTCATAGTAATGCGAGCCGAACCAGCGGCCGGTGCGGCCGAAGCCGCAGATCACCTCGTCGACCACCAGCAGGATGTCGTGCGCCGCGCAAATGCGCTTGATTTCGGGCCAGTAGCTCTCGGGCGGGATGATGACCCCGCCGGCGCCCTGGACCGGTTCGGCGATAAAGGCGGCGACTCGCTCCTCGCCAAGCTCGGCAATTTTCTGCTCCAGGCGGGCTGCCACCTGAAGCCCGAACGCGTCCGGGTCCTGGTGGAAGCGGCGCGCGATCGGCTCGTAGACCGGATCGAAGCGCAGCGAGAGGTCGGTCGTCAGCATCATCGGGGCGTGCCGCTTCTGTGGGTCGTGGGCGTCGGGCACGGTACCCTGGGCGGCCGCCTTTTTGGGCGTCCACTGGTAGCACCCGGCCGGGCTCTTGGTGAGCT
>JBFGYD010000187.1:0-5499 GCA_041587615.1 Lysobacterales bacterium | reverse complement strand
TCGGCCAACCTATGCTCGTGGAATCCACCGACCTTAAACCGCAGGAGCGGTTTGAACTGCCGAAGGCAGGCCCGAGGGGCGGAGGGCAGGATGCCCGGAGTAATCCCGGCAACTCATGCAATATGCGGGTCAGCCCGCTTATTAGTATGCGCGCTATTCCACCCGGGTTTCGATCCGGATGTCGCCCTCCAGCGTCCGGTGCACCGGACAGCGGTCGGCGATCTCCACGAGTCGCGTACGTTGGGCGTCGGACAACTCGCCGCTGATCCGCAGGCGGCGTCGGATCCGGTCGATTTTCGATGACGATTTCTCGCAGTCCTCGCAGTCGCGGGCGTGGATCTTCTCGTGGTCCAGCGTTACCGCGACGTGCTCCAGCGGCAGTCCCTTGTGGTCGGCATACATCCGCAGCGTCATCGAGGTGCAGGCGCCGAGCGCGATCAGCAGGAAGTCATACGGCGACGGGCCCTCGTCGTTACCGCCTGCCGCGCGCGGTTCGTCGGCGCTCAGCACGTGGCTGCCTACGCGCACCGCTTGCAGGAAGCGCCCGCCGGATTGCTCCTCGACCACGACCTGGCCCTCGGGTTCGGCTTCGGGGGCGGGCAGCGACAGGTAGCGCCCGGCCCAGGCGGACAGCACTTCGGCCACGTATTCGGCGTCGGCCTTGTTGCTCAGCAGGTGGTCCGCCCGGTCCAGGCTGACGAACGATTTCGGGTGCTCGAGTCGGCGATAGATCCTGGCCGCCTCGTCGATCGGGACGATTTCGTCGACCGGTGAATGGAACAGCGCCACCGGCTTGCCGAGCCGTCCGAGCCGTTCGTCCTGGCGCTGCCGGTCGAGATCGTCCAGGAACTGGCGTTTGATCTGAAAGCCGCGCCCGCCGATGGAGACCGAGGCGACGCCTCGTTCACCGATTTCGGCCAGCGCGTCTTCGCCGAGCAGTCCGGTCAGGTGGACCGGGTCGGCCGGGGCCCCGATCGTCGCCACCGCCTCGACCTCGGCGATGCGCTCGGCTACCGCCAGCACCGCGGCGCCGCCGAGGCTGTGACCGATCAGCAGCTGCGGCGCGCGATGGTGTTCGCGCAAGAATCTGGCCGCGGCTTCCAGGTCCTCGAGGTTGGACGAGAAATTGGTGTTGGCGAAATCGCCGTCGCTGCCGCCCAGTCCGGTGAAGTCGAAGCGCAGCGTCGCGATGCCCCGCCGCGCCAGCGCGCGGGCGATCCGCGAGCCGACCGCCAGGTTCGCCCCGCAAGTAAAGCAGTGCGCGAAGATCGCGTACGCGCGGATGCTGCCCGCGGGGCGGTCCAGACGGGCCGCTAGTTGCCCGTCGGAGCCCGCAAACCGGATCTTTTCAGTCAAGCTCATCGTCGGACCTCCAAGGGGTGGGATTGACGCCATTTTAAGCGCAGTTCGGGGGGCGCTGGCGCGCAGCGCAAAACGGTGACCACCATCGCCGGAGCCCGGCAGCCCGCGCGGAGCGTGCTGAGGATCGAACCGCGAGCACCCGTGTTATTATCGAGACGGGTATTCTGAGGAAACCAGGTCTCGATGAGAGCACGTATCGTCGCGCTTGTCGCGCTGCTGGGCGCATTCAGCCCGGCGGTGATGTTGGACGAACTCCTCGGGGACAATTTCCTTATCAGCTTCCAGCAGGGAATCGGGAACGTGTCGTTCGAAGCGCGCAACCCGGCCGTCGCGTACAATCCAAACGACCACGAATATCTGGTCGTCTGGGCGGGCCAGTTCCAGGAGCCGTTCCTGGATTGCGGGTTCAACCCTCCGACCGAACGGGAGATCCACCGGCAGCGGATCGACGCAGCCAGCGGTGCATTGATCGAATCGGCGGGCATCGTCAGTCGCAGCGGACCGGCGTGCAATAACCAACATCAGGCTTTCAGGCCGGCCGTCGCGTACAACGCCACGCACGAGCAATATCTGGTCGTGTGGCACGGCGACGACGACGGTCCCGGAATGGCGGACGACGAGTTCGAGATCTTCGGCCGCCGCCTCGACGCCGATGGCACCCCGCTTGGCGACGACTTCCGGATCAGCACCATGGGCGGCACCGGCGACGCGAGCTTTGACGCGTTGACCCCGGCGGTCGTGTGGAACGCGCTGAATAAGCACTATCTGGTTGTGTGGTCGGGAGACGACGGCACCGGCGATCTGGAAATCTACGGTCAGCTCATCGACGCCGACGGTGGCGAGATCGGCGCCGACGATTTTCGCATCAGCGATATGGGATTCGACGGACTTCCCTCGTTCAGCGCGACGAATCCAGCGGCCGCCTGGAACGCCACGTCCAACCGCTATCTGGTGGTATGGGAGGGGAGCGATTTGTTCCCGGGTGCCGGAGAACTAGAGATCTTCGGCCAGCGACTCGCGACCGACGGCGATGAGATCGGACGCAACGACTTTCGGATCAGCTTTCAGCAGGGCAGCGGCGACCCGAATTTTCGCGCCAAACTGCCCGATCTGGCCTACAACGCCGACGCCCACGAGTATCTCGTCGTCTGGCAGGGCGAATTCCGCCGACCCGAGCCCACCTGCGCCGGCAACGGTGCCAAGGAGCAGGAGATCTTCGCTCAGCGGATCGATGCCGGTAGCGGAGAACTGGTGGGCTCGGCCGACGCCGTCAGCGCCAGCGGCAGCGACTGCGACAATACCCACATGGCGTTCGAACCCGCGGTCAGCTACAACGCCACCGCCGGTGAGCACTGGGTCGTGTGGCACGGCGACGACCAGACCGGCGGCCTGGCCAACGACGAATTCGAGATCTTCGGACGCCGCCTCAACCAGAGCGGCGTCGCCACCGAGCCGGACGACTTTCGGATCAGCCAGATGGGGGGAACCGGGAATCCGGCGTTTGACGCCGTGGTCCCCGACGTCGCCTCGGCGGCCGACGATGGTGTACTGGTGGTCTGGTACGGCGATGACAACGTCGGCGGCCTGGTCGACAACGAACTCGAGATCTTCGGCCGACTGGGCGGGAGCGGGACGATCTTCGCGGACGGGTTCGAGTAGCGCCGGTTCACTCAAACCCGCTCTCGAAAATACCGTCGCAGGACGGGCTGCTCGCGCAGGTCCCGGTGCTCAATCGGCGATCCGAGCCCAACCCCGGGCACTGGTGCAACATCCGGGCTAGGCGCTCATCGCGCCTCGGGAAGATCGAACGTCAGCGACGCCCAGGCGCTCTCCCAGTCCGCCGCGACGTCCGCCGGGGCGGGCACCATGTGCACGCCCTTGACCAGCCACATGCCGGCGCGGTCCAGCGTCAAGCGCACCCGGCCCTGTGTATCGCTACGTGCGGCGGCCTCGCGTCTCGGGTTTTCGGCGTTCATCGCGACGATGCGCACGCCTTCGATCGGCTCTCCCCGGTAAAGCACGCGCAGCGGCAGCTCGTCGCCGGCCTGCAGGGCATAGGGGTTGCGCTCCGGAACCAGCTCCAGCGGCAGGCCGAGGATTCGATCGTAGCCGTCGTCGCCCCGGCCGCCGGCCTGAAGCAGCGCCTTGGCGCAGCGGTAGAACGCCTCGACCGCCGGCTTGTCGCTATCCCCGTTTTCGGCCCGCCGGTGCATGATGTGCTCGAGGCCCTCGCGTTTCAGCGAGTCCTCGAAGCGTTCGGCCTCCAGTTCCAGCGGCGTGTGGGTGCTCCAGTAGCCCAGCAGGTGCAGCCCGGGCTCGGCAATCTGGACGAAACCGGCGGGTTCCCGCCCGGGCAGGCCGGGCACCGCGCTCGCGCCATCCGGGCCCAGCAGCACGAACGAGCGGATGTGGGCCGGATTGCGGGCGTATGGGACGCCGTCGAAGTGATCGCCGACCCGCAGTCCAATCGTCAGCACCGCCCCCGGTTCGGGGCGAAAGCTGGCGGGCTCGATCCAGAAGTCGTGCGCCCGTGCGGCCTGGCACCCAACACCGACAGTGAACGCCGCCAGGGCGACCCACCGGCCCGAGTCTCGCCGCGTGCTCACCGCGCCACTGTCACCGAAGCTGGGCCCACAGGTGGGCATACGACAGCGCCAGCCGGTAGGCGAGTTGATCGTTAGTACTGGAGCCGCCGTGGCCACCCTCAATGTTTTCGTAGTACCAGACCTCGTAGCCCAGGTCGATCATCCTCGCCGCCATTTTGCGCGCGTGGCCGGGGTGGACCCGGTCGTCGCGGGTCGAGGTGTAGAAAAACACCGCCGGATAGTCCTGGCCGGCCTTGAGGTTGTGATAGGGCGAGTAGGACTTGATGTAGTCCCACATCTCCGGATCGTCCGGATCGCCGTATTCGGCCATCCAGCTTGCTCCGGCCAACAGCTCGTGATATCGCCGCATGTCCGCAAGCGGCACCCCGGCGATCACCGCGCCATAAAGCTCCGGCCGGCGGGTGAAGGTCGCGCCAACCAGCAGCCCGCCGTTGCTGCGGCCCTCGATGCCGAGGTGGTCGGCCGAGGTGATCCCGCTGTCGATCAGGTCAGCGGCCACCGCCTCGAAATCCTCGAACGCCTTGTGGCGGTTCTTAAGAAGCGCCGCCGCGTGCCAGCGCGGCCCGAATTCGCCGCCGCCGCGGATGTTGGCCAGCACGAACACTCCGCCACGCTCCAGCCACAGTTTGCCGTAGGCGCCCGACAAGGGCTCGTATGAGCCGGAATACGACGGGGTCAGCGCGTTGCGAAAACCGCCGTAGGAGAAGATGTGGGTCGGGTTTTTGCCGTTGAACTCCAGACCCTTGGCTTTGACCACAAAATACGGCACCGAGGTGCCGTCGGCTGAGGTCGCGAACCGCTGCTCCACCTCGAACCGCGAGCCTTCGAAAGTCGGCTCCTGGGCCTTGATCACCCGCGGCTGCCAATCTGGACCGGTGACCCGGTACAGACTCGGCGGAGTGGTAAAGGACTCGAACGCGACGAACAGCTGGCCGCTGGCGTCGTCGATGCTGGTCACGCTCAGCGCGCCGTTGTCCGGAAACGCAAACACGCGCCGCGACCAGTCGCCGTCCCCGGCCGGCTCCAACCGCAGCAGGCGGCCGCGAACGTTGTCCAGGACCGAGACCAGGACGCCTTGCGGGGTGGCCGCAACGCCCTCGATGACCACCGTCTCGGTAGGCGCCATCAGCAGCTCTACTTGGCCGTCATCGCGCCACAGCGCTGTCGGCTCGGCGATCAGGACCGACCCCTCGGCGTAAGTGCGCCCGGCCCGGGTCCAGGGCTCCTTCAGCGAGACCAGAAGGCGGCCCCGGTAGACATCCTCGATCTCCGCGGTCTGCGGCAGGCGGAGTTCCTTCAGCCCATCGTCCAAGACCTGCCAGCGGCGCGTGCTCCAGAAGCCGGTCGCGTCCCCGACCAGGTCGACGTCGCCCTCGTCGCTGCGCAGCCGGTAGCCGAAGACCGACACCGACCCGGCACCGCCCTCGTACACGGTTTCGGCTTCGGCCAGCGCGGCGCCGCGCCGCCACAGTTTGACCACCCGCGGGTAGCCCGATTCGGTCAGCGTACCCGGGCCGAAATCGGTGGCCAC
>JBFGYD010000186.1:0-5501 GCA_041587615.1 Lysobacterales bacterium | reverse complement strand
GTTCAGCTTCACCGGTCTGGCGGCCGGGGACGATTATGAATTGACCGTGTCCAAAGACGGATTCCAACCCGGAGTCTATGGTCCCCTGGTGGTGATTGACGAAATGGACCCGATGAGCCTGATCGTAGCGCTGCAGCCCTCAGACATTTAGCCCGCGTGTTGCGCGCGGCTCAGCAGCGCAAGCACGGCGACCCCCGCGTCTGCTCCCAGGGCCCCCAACCACTGCGGTCCGATCCACTTACGCAGATGGACCGCCCGCAGCGATCCGAGGCCGAGCAGCGACAGCGCCACGGCGGCCGGGACCGGACTCCTGGTCGCGTTGAGCACCACGAAGGCCGTCACGACCCCGCCGGCCGTCGCCAGCCAGGCAATGCTGCGCAAATTCCGCTTCACCGCCACTCCCAGCGCAATAAGGCAGAACGCGGTCAGCGCAAGGGCGGCCTGCCAGCCGGCGGACGATCGAACAAACGCTCGTCGAATCACGCGAAAACTCCGGCAACTCATGCAACAGGCGGGCTAGAAGCGATACGAAAATTCGACCCCGATTTGCCGCGGCGGGCTGGGCCAAGCGATGTCGGCCGGCAGCCCGATGAAACGCGCGCCGAAAAACCAATCGATGTACTCCTCGTCGAACAGGTTGTCGGCGTACGCGCGGGCGGCCCAGCGCTCGTTTTCGAGCGCAATACTCAAGTGGGTCAGGTCGTAGGCGGACTGAGTATCGAGGTTGTCCAGAGTCCAATAAGTCTTGCCCCGGTGCTCGTAGTCCACCCGGCTGATCAGGTCCAGGCCGCGACTCACCGGCAAACGGTGCTGCAGGGCCAGATTCAGCGACCACACCGGCGCGCCCGGCACTGTGCGCCCGACGATTGCCTCGGGCGGCACCAGTACCCCCGCCACGCCCTCGTATTCGCGGATCTCGCTGTCGGTGAAGGCCAGCCCCAGGTTGATCTGCAGCGAGTCGGTCGGCAGCGCTGCAAGCTCGAGTTCGCCGCCGCGGATCCGGCTCTTGGGGACGTTGATATTGGCCTGCGTGCCGGTTTGATCGAACAGGAAAAACTGCTGATCGCTGTAGTCGATATCGAATAACGAGAGGCCACCGCGCAGACGCCCGCCATAGGCTGAACCCTTGAATCCCAGCTCGTAGCTGATCAGCGATTCTGAGTCGAAGCCCGGCTCGAAGTTGCTGCCCGGGGCGAGGTTGTTGAACCCGCCGGCGCGAAAGCCCTTGCCCACGGTGACGTAAGCCAGCAGGTTTTCGTCGAAACGATAGGCCAGGCTGGATTTCGGCTGCCACTGGCGGAATGTCTCCTTGCGACCCTGGGTGGTGTCCTCCGGAGTTTCCTCGTCGTACCGGAAGGCCAGGGTCAGCTCCAGATCCTCGCTCAGGTCGTAGCTCAGATTGCCGAACGCCGCGTAGTCTCTGAGTTTCAGATCCTGCGCGGCGGCCGGCACCGGGGTGCCGAAAAAAGTCGTCGCTAGCGACCGAAATCGGTCCTGGCTGAAGAAATTCAACCCGGCCACCCAGCGCAGGGCGGTGTCAGCGTTAGAGGTCAATCGCAGTTCCTGGGCGAAGGTCTGGGACCGGTCGACCACGACGATGTCGATCGCCTCGACCAGGGTCTGATCGAGGTCCTGATCGTTGCCTGAATCCACGTCCGTGTACGACGTTATCGAGGTCAGCGTGCCCCAGCCAAGTTCGTAATCGATCTTGGCCGAGGTTTCCCAGGAGCGCACGAAGGACTCGCCGATGCGGTTGGACTGGATCTCGTAGACCGGGTTGCCGAACAGCAGCGGCTCAGCCGGCGGCGGCAGCGCCAGCACCCCCTCGCTGCCCGGCATGAAATACCCCGATCCACCTTCCTGGTCGAAGTACTGAGCGCGCAAGTCGACCGAGAGCCTGGGTGCGGGCTGGTAAAGGACGCGGGCTCGGAACGACCCGGACAGCTTGAAGTCGACCTCCTGGTCGTCCAGGTACCCATTTTCGAGCTGCCCCGCCCTGTCCTGGAGCCGCACCGACGCCCGATACAGCAGGGTGTCGTCGCGGATCGGGCCGGACGCGCTGGCGGCCAGGGTGTAGTCCCGGCCCTCGGCCGCACCCAGTCGGAATCGGTACTCGGGCTCCGGGGTCGGCCGCCGGGTCGAGATCAGGATCGCGCCGCCGATCGCGTTGCGCCCGTACAGCGCACCCTGCGGGCCCCGCAGCACGTCGATGCTCTCGATATCGAACAATTCCTGGGTCAGCAGCAGGTTGTTGGTCGCGCTGACGCCGTCGATGCGGAACGAAACCGGCGGCTGACCGGTGCCGCGATTCTGGCGAACGCCTCGAATCACCAGCGTGCTGACCCCAACTTCCTGGTCGTCGGAAAAGCGCAGATTCGGGGTCAGCGCCGCGAACCGGTTGACCCGCTCGATCCGGTGCCGCTCGATGTCGTCCCGCGTAAACGCGGTAATGGAGTCGGGGACGTCGGAAAGCTTCTCCTCCCGATAGCGTGAGGTGACGATGATCTCCTCGATGATCCCCCCCGCCGCCGCATCTCCCGGGGCGCGCACACCCTCGGAAGCAAAAAGGACCGGCGCCAGGCCCAGGGGCACGAGGATACCAAGCAAGCGGATGGACAAATCCTTCTCCTTCTGAAAGCTGAACGGGACCGCGGACCGACGGGAAGAAGTCCGGCTCCGACGACCGGGCGAGTTTAAGGCTCGCGGTCCACGCCGTTCAAGCCACAACATGGGTTATGAGGCAACGTTTTCCAATAAACTGGGAGGGGAGCGCGAGCGATTTGTCCGGCAGCAAGCCTTGGTCGACAATGCCAGGTCTCGAATCGTTTCATCGCGAGGCCCCAGTGCCTACCATCATCGTCGCCGGCGTTCAGGCAACTAGCCGCAGCGGCCAGGCCGCCGCCAACCTAGCGGAGGCCGAGCCGCTGGTCGCGGAAGCCGCGCGGCAGGGGGCTCAGCTGGTGCTGTGCCCGGAACTCCTTGCTCCCGGCTACCTTTACCACCGGTCCATCTGGGACGGCGCCGAGCCGCGCGCGGGTCTCACCGAGGCCTGGTTGGGCAAGATGGCGGCGCGTTTCGGCATCACCATCGGCGCCTCCTACCTGGAGTTCGAGGACACCGATTTTTTCAACACCTTTGCACTCGCCGAGCCTCCTCGGGGCGCGATCGCGGGCCGCGTGCGCAAGGCCAGCATCCCGGCGTTCGAGGGCTGGTACGTCCGGCCTTCGGCGGGACCCAAGATCATCGAATGCAGGCTGGGACGCATCGGGGTCGGAATTTGCCACGACAATGCGACCGCCGCGTTCTTCAACCAGATGGCCGAGCAGCGCCCGGACCTGATCCTGATGCCGTACTCGGCGCCCGCCATCGATGGCGGCATTCCGTTCGCCGCGACCATCGCGTCGCTGACCTGCGAACAGGTCGCCCGAATCGGAGCTTTCTATGCGCGCTCTCTGGGTATCCCGACGCTGCTGGTCAACAAGGCCGCGGCACCGCTGGCCGATCGGTCCCCGCTGCCGCTGTTGCCGGGGGTCCGCGTGGGCTTCGAGTTCCGCGGTCAATCCGGCGCCTGCGCCGCCGACGGCAAGCTCCTGCAGCAACTCGACGAGCGCCCCGGCGTGGTCATCGCTCGGCTTGAGCTGGATCCGACTCGCAAGCGCAGGGCGGAGCGCCTGGGCGGCTATTGGGCGCTCGCGCCGAGTCGCCTCGCGCGCCTGTCGGGCTGGCTGATGCGGGCGCTCGATGCGCTGGGCCGGAGGGCTTATCGGCTCAGCAGAAAACGGCGCGCAGCCGCCGCTGCCGCCAGCCGTGAACGTCACCGAGGGACTTCGGTGAATCATGGGGCCGCAAGAACAGGTTAAGGAAACGCCAAGCGTCGGTAGCGAGGCCCCGCTCCCGGGCTGGCTATCCCACTGCCTCGCGCCGCGCCTTCACCCTGATGGCATCCAGCGCGCCCGTAAGGTCGGCCACCAGGTCCGCGCCGCGCTCGATGCCGACCGACAGTCGCAGTAGCGTCTCGGAGATGCCGGCCGTTGCTCTGGCTTCCGGGGTCATCGCCGAGTGGGTCATCGTGGCCGGGTGGGCGATCAGGCTTTCGACGCCACCTAATGATTCGGCCAGCGAAAAGTGCCGCAGGCGGGCCAGAAACCCGGGCACGGCCGCCGCGCCGGCGGCCAGCTCGAAACTCACCATCGCGCCGAAGCCGGCCTGCTGGCGGCGGGCAATCGCGTGACCGGGATGCTCCATCAGGCCGGGGAAATGGACCTTGGCCACCGCCGGGTGGGCGATCAAAGCCTCGACCACGGCGCGCGCGTTGGCCTCATGCTGAGCGATCCGCGCGTGCAGGGTGCGCACGCCGCGCAAGGTCAGGAAGCTGTCGAACGGTGAGCCGGTCAGTCCCAGGCAGTTGGCCCACCAGGTCAGGCGCTCGGACAGCTCCTCGGTGGCCGCGACCACCGCACCGCCCACCACGTCGCTGTGACCGTTCAGGTACTTGGTGGTGGAGTGCAGCACCAGGTCGGCGCCCAGGTCCAGCGGGCGCTGCAGCGCGGGCGACAGAAACGTGTTGTCCACCAGCAACTGAGCGCCGACCTCTTTGGCGACGGTTGCCAGCGCGCCGATGTCGGTGATCCGCAGCAGCGGGTTGCTCGGCGTTTCCAGCCACACGAGGCGGGGTTTGAGCGAGCGGATTCGCGCCGCGGCCGCATGCGTCTGCGAAAAATCGCATTTCTCCAAGCGCAGCCGGCCCTGGTCCCTGAGCGAGTCGAACAACCGATGGCAGCCGCCGTAGCAGTCGTGCGGGGCCAGCAGCAACTCGTCGGCCTCGAGCAGGAATGTCGCCAGCGTCACCGCCGCCATTCCCGACGCGGTGACGACCGCGCCGTGTCCGCCTTCCAAGCCGGCCAGAGCCTGTCCAAGCTGGTCGCGGGTGGGGTTCCCGGAGCGGGTGTAGTCGTAGCCGCGCTTGTCGTCAAAGCCGCGAAACGCGAAGTTGCTCGACAGATGGATCGGCGGTACGACCGCACCATGCTCCTGGTCGGCCTCGATGCCGCTGCGTACCGCGTGGGTCTGGTTGTGAGTCAACATGGGCATGCTCCGAGAATGCGTTCAAAAATCGGCGCGAGCTGGGCGGGTTCCTTCAGGAAACCGTCGTGGCCGTAGGGTGAGTCGATGAGGGTCAGCGCCTCGCAGTTCGGGGCGCGCCGCCGGAACGCGACGAGGTCCTCGGGCGGCACCAGCAGATCGGGGCGAAAGCCGACCAGCTCGAACGGCGCCGTGATTCGAGCCGGATCAACCTGGTGCAGGTCGATCGACTGCGACAGACGCAGGTACGGCCACGGCCCGAAACGGCGGGCAAATTTTTCGCCGCAGTGCGTGAGATAGGACTCGATCGGATGGCTGACCTCGAAACCATCGCTGGCGGTCGGCTGATCACCGAAGCGGGCATCCAACTCCTCGCCGGAGCGGTAGCTGAGCATCGCCAGCTCGCGCGCCAGCGCCAC
>JBFGYD010000185.1:0-5504 GCA_041587615.1 Lysobacterales bacterium | reverse complement strand
CCAGCAGGGTGAGGTCCATCGGCGGCAGTGTGCGCACAAAGCGTCGCGCTGACAAGGCCGCTGGCTCAGCCAACCCTAATGCGGCATGCGGGCTAGACACCATCTGGCCGCTGCGGCAAACTGCCGCTGGCTTCCCGGGACAGGATTGGAAATGAAACAGACTCTCTGCTACGGCTTGCTGGCGGCAGCGGTGCTGGCCACGAGCGCCTGCGCGAGCAAGCCCAATCGGGTCTACATCGGTCAGTGCGCGCTCCCCGGCCACTGGTTCTGCGGCAAGGTCTACGACTCCCGCGCGGCCTGCAACCTGGCTCGGCGCAAACATGATTACGAAACGTCGATGCCGGGTACCTGCTTCAGCGGCGCCGCGGACGGCTCGCCCGACAACCGCACGATGTAGCGACCGTACCGGCACCTCATGCGATAGGCGGGCTAGCCGGGCGTGGAGTTTCTGCTGGCTCTGTACAACCAACCACGCCTGGTCCCGGCAGGCGACGAGTTGATCCTGCTGAGCGGCTGGTTCCGGTTGACCGCATGGTGCATTTCGACCGCCGCGCTGGCGCTGATTTCCTGGTTCCTGGTCCGAGGCAACCGTGGCCGCCGCTACGGTTGGCTCGGGTTCGGGGTCTGCCTGGCGACGATCGGGATTGTCATTCCCGGCGTGGTGGGCGAGCGCATCACGATCTCTCCCGAGGCGCTCAGAATCGAGACCGGGCTGTGGTTCGAGCCGATTGTGATCGACTATCGACTGGGCGATTTCGAACGCGCCTACGAGGTGCGGCGGCGCACCCACTGGTACCGCACCGACCTGTTCCTGATCCTCGAGCCGCGCGAGGGACCGCGCCGGCGCTACCGCATGAGCGATTTTTTCCGCGCCAACCGCGAGCTGATATTCGCCCGGCTGGCGGCGGCGGGCTTGCCGGTCGAGCGCGCGCCGCCGGAGTGACCGCTTGCGGTTGCTAACGCCGGGTTTTTTCGATCTTTACCAGGCGATTGTTCTCGAACCGCAGCACGCGGTTGAAGCGCTGCGGCCCGTAGCGGTAGACCCAGGTGTCGACCCGGATTCCCTCGACCCAGTAAGGCCGTCCGTGGCGGTCACGGTACTGGAACGGGCCGACGATGTAATGGTGCTCCTTGTGGTCGGGATCGCCGCAGGCGTCTTCGACGTCGTACTTGAAGTCGCCGGTCACGACCAGTTTGACCCCGCAGCTCATGGATTCGGCCAGCGCCGGCGCACCGACCAGCGACGCGAACAGAAAGCCCGGGACCAGATAGCGACTCGGTTTCATCACTCTCTAGCATAGCAGAGGGGCCAGCGGCCAGCGGCCAGCGGCCAGCCACGAGCTGCTACGTCCGATGTTTTTCGAGCAGCTTCTCCAGGTCGTCGAGCAACTTTCGCTGCAGTTGGCCGCTGTCGCCGCCGCCGAACAGCAGCACGCCCGAGCTGAACGTCGTGCCGAAGGTATCGGCGGCGTTGACCACCTGACCGACACCTGACAAGAAGAAACGATCCGTCAGTTCGCCCAGCGGATGGATGAACACGCTCCACACCACGCCCTGGGCCACCGCGTAGCGCGCGTCCAGCGCGGAGTCGTAGTTGGCCTGGAGCATGCGACGGAACAGTTCGTCGTCGACCAGTTTCGCTTCGACGATTGGGGTCACCACGCGCATCCGATCGGCGGCTTCGTCGATGATCACGACCAGCGCGCGGTCGGCCACCGTGAACTGCCACTGGCTCGGCGCCAGGCGTTGTGCGTCCTCGTCGATGCGGCCGATCAGCCGGTCCAGACGCTCGCCGGTCATCGGAGCGGTCGGCGGCGCCGGCTGCGGTGATTCCTCCTGGGCGCAGGCCGACGCCCACAGCAGCGCGCCGGCCAGGATGCCCGGCGTCGACCGCCGCGTCACGCTCACCCCGAGACTCCGCCCGGGCCGAGATCAAATGCGCGCTCGGCGTCGCCCCACAGCTCCTTAAGGCGGCGGTCGCGGCCGCAGCCGGTGCGGTAGTATTTATAGCGGGTCGGATTTTTCTGGTAATAGTCCTGGTGGTAATCCTCGGCCGGATAAAAGGTCGAAGCCGCCTCGATCTCGGTGTGGATAACCGGCAGGTTCCAGCGCGCCTTGACCGCTTGGAGCGAGGCCTCGGCCAGCTCTCGTTGCGCCGGGTCGTGATAGTAGATCCCGGTCCGGTATTGGCTGCCGGGGTCGCAGAACTGGCGGTTCTTGACCGTCGGGTCGATGTTCAGCCAGAACACCTGGAGCAGCTCCTCGTAGCCGATTTTGGACGGGTCGTAGGCCACCTCGACCGCTTCGGTATGGCCACTGCGACCGCTCGAGACCTGCTTGTAGGTCGGATTGGCCAAGGTTCCGCCGATGTAGCCCGAGGTCGTGGACAATACTCCGTCGAGCTTGTCGTAGGGCGGTTCCATGCACCAAAAGCAGCCGCCGGCAAAGGTCGCCACGGCGCGCTGTTCGGCCGCGTGGAGCGATGCAGCGGCCAGCAGTGCCAGCAGCAGGGAGCAAATCAGGTTTTTCATCACTATTTCTCGTCGTTGAGTCCAGTCCATTGGACCCGCTCGAAAGCCCCTATATTTCAGTCGCCGAACCCCCCCAATTTGCGCTAGATTAATGCTATCAGGTCTCGACGGAGACGAGCGATGAAGAAACCGCTATTCCTGTTGATTTTGCTGCTGGCAAGCGCCCAGGCGTTCGCCGCCGAACGCCTCAGCAACGGCTTCACCCAGCCCGCCGATGCTTTTTTCCGGGCCGGATTCTGGTGGGACCCCAACGATCCCGGCTGGGGCCTGGATCTGCACATGTCCGGAGGATCGCTGGTCGGAATCTGGGCGACCTACGACGAACAAGGTCACGCCACCTGGTACCTCGGGATCGGCGCGCTCGAGGGCCAAACCTGGGTCATGCCGTTGTCCCGCTACCGCTGGGACGGCCAGACCGCGGTGCCCGACGGGCAAGCCGGTGAGCTGCGGATCGGGTTTACCGATGGTTATCACGCCGAGATGAGCTGGACCCTGGGTTCGGACCAGGGTGCCGCGGCGATAGAGACCTTCCTCGTTGACGACACGCCGGTGTACGCCGATCGAACCGGCTTCTGGTACGAGCCCGCGCAAACGGGCTACGGCCTCAGCGTATCGACGCAGGGGCCTCTGACCATGAGCGTGTTTTACTTCTATGACGGCGACGGGCAGCCGCGCTGGGCCTGGGCCGACAACGGCGCGAACCCGGGCGGGCCGATGGGATTGCTGTCGTTTCGGCGCTGCGCCGAATGCGGCGGCGGGCTGGACTCGGTCACGGTCGGTGAGATGGCCTTGAGCTTCCACAGCGAGGCCGCGGCGTCGCTCGATGCGACGTTGACCCTGAGCGACCCGCTGGCCGGCAGTTGGGACACTCGAGGGCGTGTCATCACGCTTCTGACCAGCCCGCCGAGTGGGCGCCTGACGCTGGCCCAGTTAGCGCCTTTCACCAACCCTGAACTGCTGAACACGTATATGCGGGGCGCCCAACCCGCGTACCCCTACTACCCGGGGGTGATCGACTTCTCGCCCCAGCCTCCCGGGACCGAAGGCGGTTCCATCAGCGGGACCAACGTGCAGGAGCAGGGGGTCGACGAGTCCGACCTGATCAAGAGCGACGGCCAGTTCGTGTTTGCGCTGTCGCCGGGTGCGCTCGATGGTCGGCCCCGGCTGCGGGTATTCGAAATGGACCCGGCCAGTCCAAGCCTGGTGCCTCGGGTCGAACTCGAAGTCGGCGGCGGTCAGGAGGTCCTTCAGGGCATGTATCTGATTACCGGCCGACCAGAGGGACAGCGCGACCTGCTGGTGATATTCGCCGGGGTTGCGAGCTACTACGATCCGTTCTCCTGGTTCTCGCCGGTACCTTGGTTTGAAGGAAACACCAAGCTGTTCGTGTTCGACGTCTCCGACCGCGGTCAGCCCTTGCTGACCCACGAAATCGAGATCGAAGGCGCGGGGGCCGAGACCCGCCGGATCGGCGAAAAGCTGTACGTCGTGACCCGGTTCATCCCTTCGTTCTTGCCCGAAGAGGAGGCGGCGCTGCCGGGGATCAAGATCAACGGCGTGGAACGCGAGCTGACCGATCCGAGCCGGTACTACATGGTTGCGGGCGATCCGAACTACCCCTACCGGGACATTACGACCTTGAGCGCGTTTGACCTCGGCGCACTGGACGCCGATCCGGATTCGATCGCCCTGGTCGGATTCCCCGAAGCGCTTTATGTGTCGCTGAACAATGCGTACGTCGCGACCTCGCGTAGCGCCTACCGGATCGATCCGCAGTTCGGGGAGCTGTATTACCCCTATGAGGTCTTCACCGACGTTCACCAGTTTTCGCTGACCGAGGACGGGGTCGAATACGCCGGCACCGGTATCGTGCCGGGGTTCCTGTCGCATTCGGGCGTCGGGCCGTCGTTCGCGTTCAGCGAACACAAAAACCACCTGCGCGTGGTCACGACCTCGAGCTACATGTTCGGCGACCAGGACCACCGTCTGACGGTTCTGCGCCTGGCCGGCGAGGAGGCCAAGGTGCTGCCGGTAGTCGGTTTCGTACCCAACGATCAGCGCCCGCAGCCGTTGGGCAAGCCCGGTGAGTTCCTTTACGGACTACGCTTCCTCGGTGACCGGCTGTACGCGGTCACGTTCAAGAGCATCGATCCGCTGTACGTGGTCGACCTGAGCCAGCCCCGTGATCCCTATATCATGGGCGAGCTGGAGCTGCCGGGATTCTCCGACTACCTGCACCCGCTGCCGAACGACCTGGTGCTGGGTTTCGGCAAGAACGCGGTGCCGGCCGAGGGGCCCGGCGACGGCGACTTCGCCTGGTACCAGGGCCTGCAGCTGTCGCTGTTCGACGTGTCCGACCCGGCCCGCCCGGATTTGGTTCAGCGCATCGACCTGGGGCGGAGGGGCAGCGAGTCGTCGCTGCGATTCGACCACCACGCGTTCGCCTACCTGCCGCCGGACGCCGCCGCCGGCCGGCCCGGCCGGGTCTCGATTCCGGTCGTCATCCACGACGCGAAGACGCCGTCCGAGATTTCGCCGTTACCCTGGCATTTCTACGACTGGCGCTTCACTGGGCTGGCGATGTTCGAGGTGTTCGGTCCGGCAGGAGAGGCGCCGGCACTGGAATTCCGCGACGTGCTGATCAGCCACCGCGCCGAAACCGACCCGTTCCACAACTCTTACGCGGACGCCTCGCCGCTGGCCGGCCGCAGCCTGATCAGCGAGCACAACGCTTATTTCTACCTCAACGGAGAGCTGTACGCTTCGCCGTGGGGAGAGGCGAGCACGGTATTGGGCCCGTATTAGAGCTTTTCGCCTTCGGTCGCCGAAGGTCGGCGCGAGCCGGCTGCCTCCTTTTACGGCTACGGCACGGCGAAGCCGCTTCTTTCGCTCCGCGAAAACCGCAACTTGTCCTTAGCCTGCACTCCGCGAAACCGCAACTTCTCCGGTTTTACCCCTTTTTTTGCGTCCGAT
>JBFGYD010000184.1:0-5535 GCA_041587615.1 Lysobacterales bacterium | reverse complement strand
GGTCAAGCGCGGCGCCAAGACCGAGCCGTGGCAGATCGAGAGCATCACGGGCGCGACCATCTCGGCGCGGGCGGTCACGCGCATCCTCGACGCGAGCAGCGCGGCGTCGCTGCCGCTGATCGAACGCAACCTGGAGGTACTGGAACATGGCGGCTCCGGCTAGCTCGCTGCCGCTCCGCACCCAGGCGGGCAACGCCGAGACTTTCGTCAAGGGTCTGTGGCGCGAAAACCCGGTGTTCGTGATGCTGCTGGGCATGTGTCCCGTGCTGGCGGTAACCAATTCGGTCATCAACGCGTTTGCGATCGGAATGGCCACCACCGCGGTGCTGCTTTTGTCCAGCACCGTCGTGTCGCTCGCCCGCCGGCTGATTCCGAAACAGGTTCGGATCGCGGCCTACATCCTGATCATCGCCACCTTCGTGACCGTCACCGAATACGTGCTGCAGGCGATGAGTTACGAGATTCACAAGGCGCTTGGTGCGTTCATCGCCCTGATCGTGGCCAATTGCGCCATCCTCGGGCGGGCCGAGGCGTTTGCGTCGCGCAACAGCGTCGGCAAGGCGATGCTGGATGCGCTCGGCATGGGCCTGGGCTTCACCGGCGCCTGTCTGTGCCTGGGGGTGGTTCGCGAACTGCTTGGGAGCGGCACGCTGGCCGGGATCTCGGTGTTCGGTCCCAACTTCGAGCCCTGGGTGATCATGGTCCTGCCGCCGGGCGCGTTCTTCGTGCTGGGCTGCTGGCTGCTGCTGTTCAACTGGCTCAGGCAGCGGCGGGAGGAACAAGCGTGAACACCGACGGCCTGCTGCAGATTTTCGTCAACGCGGCGTTCATCAACAACTTCGTGCTGGCGCTGTTTCTCGGCATCTGCCCGTTTCTCGGAGTGTCGGCCAAGACCGACACCGCGCTGCGGATGGGCGGCGCGGTGAGCTTCGTGATGATCGTCAGCTCGGTGTGCGCCTTCGGCATCAACCAGGTGCTTGAGTGGCTCGACGCGCCGTACCTGAAGCTGGTGTCCTACATCGTGGTGATCGCCTCGGCCGTGCAACTGGTCGAGATGATCATCAAGAAATTCAGCCCGGCGCTGTTCCGGGCGCTGGGGATTTTTCTGCCGTTGATTACGACCAACTGCGCGATTCTCGGGCTGGCGCTGTTTCAGACCAGCCGCCAGTACAATTTCCTCCAGTCGCTGGCTTTTGCGCTCGGCGCCGGGGTCGGGTTCACCGTCGCGCTGCTGCTGATGTCCGGTCTGCGCGAGCGCCTGGAGCTGTCGACCGTGGGCTCGGCGGTGCAGGGCGCGGCCGTGACGCTGATCCTGGCGGGGATCCTGTCGATGGCGTTCATGGGCTTCGCCGGGATGGCCGGATGATCTACCACCTGCTCATCGCGCTGCTGCTGGTCCCGCTGCTGGTCTTGTTTTGGGTAGCGGTGCAGGCCCTGGCCGGCGATGGTGGCGATGAGCGTTTGAGGGGTTGCGGCGGCTGTCTCGGTCGTTGCCGAGGGCTCCCCCATTGCGAACAACGGGCGGGCAGCGAGCCGCCGCCCGGCCCTGGGGTTCGATAGATTTCTCCACCGGGCGCAGACCCGGGTCGGGGCCACCGGGTAAGATGACGCCATGTCGCATCTGATGAATACCTATGCCCGCGCGCCGATCGCGTTCGTGCGCGGTGAGGGCGTATGGCTGTGGGATTCGGATGGCCGCAAGTACCTCGATGCGCTCGCCGGGATCGCGGTCAACACGCTCGGTCACGCCCACCCGGCGCTGGTCGAGGCGCTGTCGGCGCAGGCCGCGAGCGTGCTGCATACGTCCAACCTGTTTCGGATTCCGGCGCAGGAAGCAGCCGCCGACCGGCTGGCCGAGATCAGTGGTCTGAACGAGGTGTTTTTCTGCAATTCCGGCTGTGAGGCGAACGAGGCGGCGATCAAGATCGCGCGCAAGTACGGCCACCGGCGCGGGATCGCGCGGCCGGCCATCGTGGTGATGGAGGATTCGTTCCACGGTCGCACCCTGGCGACCCTGTCGGCCACCGGCAGCAGCAAGGTCCACGCCGGTTTCGAGCCCCTGGTCGAGGGTTTCCTGCGCGTTCCCTACAACGACCTTGGCGCGATCGAGGCGCTGGCGGAGTCCGAGCCCGACATCGCCGCGGTGCTGGTCGAGCCGATCCAGGGCGAGGGCGGCATCAACGTCGCGTCGACCGCATACATCAAGGGCCTGCGAGCGCTATGCGATCGCCGCGGCTGGCTGCTGATGGCGGATGAGGTCCAGTGCGGGCTGGGACGCAGCGGCCGCTGGTTCGCCTACCAGCATGCCGACATCCTGCCCGACGTGCTGGCGCTGGCCAAGGGCCTGGGATCGGGGGTGCCCATCGGCGCCTGCGTCGCCGGCGGTCGTGCCGCCGGGGTGCTCGGACCCGGCAACCACGGCTCCACCTTTGGCGGCAATCCGCTGGCGGCGACCGCCGCGCTCACGACCATCGACACGATGCGAGAGCAGCGCCTGCTCGAGCGCGCCGTCGCGGTGGGTCAGGTCATTCGCGAGGGTCTCGCCACGGCGCTGGAGGGAGAGAACGGGGTCGTGGAAATCCGCGGCCTGGGTCTGATGATCGGGATCGAACTGGCGCGTCCTTGCGGCGAACTGGCGCAGAATGCGCTGGCTGCCGGCCTGATCATCAACGTCACCGCGGGGAAGGTCGTGCGGCTGCTGCCCCCGCTGATCATGTCGCCGGCGGAGGGCGCTTTGGTGGTCGAACGGCTCGCGCCGCTGGTTCGCGAGTTCCTCCGCGCCGGTATCGCTCGCCAGTAGCCGATCCGAATCGACAATTCCTTGCTACGAAAATTTCCGCTTGACGATCCGGGCGCATTCGCGCGGCGCTTCCTGGATCACGAAATGACCGCCGGCCACCTGATGAACTTCGAGATCCGGACACAGCGACCGAAAATCCGCGAGCCGCGAGGCCGGCACCAGCTTATCGTTGGTGGCCTGAATACACAGGCAGGGCACGGCCACGCTGCGCTCCGGCAGATCACCCAAGCTACCGATAGTCCGTAGACGCCGCCGGATGGCGCGCGGGGCGACGGAGCCGAAATTGGCCGCAATTGCGCGCGCCACGGCGCCGTCGGCTTGACGGCTGAGCGCGATCTTGCGGATCACCCACGGGCGGGACACGAACCACGACACTGCCCGTGCCGGCAGCGCTCCGAGCACCTTCAGCACGGTCGGGCTCGGATTGATCAGGTAGGTCGCGACGAAAATCGCGGCGCGGCAGCGGTCGGGATCTCCGGTCGCGAGCCGGTAAGCCAGCGGCCCGGCAAAGGACTCGCCCAGGACAATATAGGGCTGGTCGCCCGAAATCTCGTCGAGGATATTGCGGGCCAGAGAGTCGTAATCCTGCGGCCCGCGCTCGGAATAGGCGATTGGCAGGGCCTCGAACGCATCGCCAAGTTCCGCGACGAAGGGTTCGAACATTGCGCCGGTGCCGTCGAAGGCCGGGAGCAAGATCAGTCGCATGCTCACAGCTAAGACCGCCTCGCTTTCGAGGTCAGGCAGTCCGTCGTCGCGTCCCCGAGGTCGGAACCGCCGTCGCAGGGGTAGACGCCACCGGTGATGTAGTCCGCCTCAGGGGAGCACAAAAAAGCGGTCAGGCGACCGATCTCTTCGGCCCGGCCCCAGCGTTTGAGCGCTAGCCGGCGCTTATGGGCTTCGGCTATATCCGGGGTCGGCGCCAGCCGGGCCATGCCCTCGGTTCCCTCGATCGGTCCCGGCGAGATCGCGTTGACTCTGATCCCCGCCGGTCCCCATTCCAGCGCCAGGCATTTGACCAGCATGTTGATGCCGGCCTTGGCCGCGCACACGTGCGCCTGCATCGGCCACGGGCGGGTCGCCTGCGGGGCGGTGATCGCGATCAGCGACGCGCCCGGCTTGCGCAGGTGCTCAAAAGCGGACCAGAACAGGTTGTAGGTGCCGAGCAGGTCGATGTCGACCACCGCCTTGAAACCTTTCGGTTTGATGTCGATTGCCGGCGCCGGAAAATTGCCGGCGGCGCCGGCGACGACGATGTCCAGCGGGCCCCAGGCCTCGGCCGTCTGGCCGATCACCGCTGCGACCGCCTCGGGGTCACGGACGTCCGCCGCCAGGCCCAGGGTCAGACTGGAGCCGGCGGCCGCGATCTCGTCGGCCGCGGCTTTCGATTTGTCCGGATCGCGCCCGAACACCGACACGTTGGCGCCGGCCGCCGACAGCACCTTGGCGATCCCCAGATTGATCCCGCTGGTGCCGCCCGAGATCAGCGCGTTACGTCCTTTAAAACTGCTCATGGCAGCGTCTCCGCGTCAACCGTGTTGCTCACGATCTTCCTGGCGGGCTTCTTTTTCGTCCTGCCGGGGTTGACCGTGCCTGAATTCCCAGATCGTCAGTCCCAGCCCGATCAGCAGCATGACGAACACCACGGTCGCCACCGACAGCAGCATCTGGTCACTCATTGCGGAACCCTCGGGCGGCTAAACTGCACAGTTTGAAGTAGATCCCGAAGGCCAGGATCGACGGCACCCAGATGGAGGTGAAAAGCCCCTGCTCGCGGAAACCGTTGAACCACAGATACCCCGACACGGCGAACGAGACCGCCACCGCTAGCAGGATGAACACATCGGACAATTTGAACATGCGATAACTCCTGAGTTTGCCCAAAACTCCCGCACCACCGCGCCGGAGCGGTGCACGGGATCAAAAACGGATTGTCAGAACTCGTGAAAGCCGATCGCGGCGACCAGCAGACTCCCGACCACGATCGAGGCGGGAATGCGCAACCCCGTCACGCCGAACACGTCCACCATTGACGGCACCAGCCCGAGCCAGCCCAGCGGCAGCCATAGAAAGAAGGGCAGCGCGGTGAGCGCCGCCAGCCAGCCGATTGCGCGCCGGATCCGAGTCCAGTTCGCGCGTGGCTTGAGCCTGGCGTCTGGGCCGGCGCCGGGCCGGCCGTGGTGCGACTGAGCGATTTTCCTGACTCCGATGACCAAGTACGTGGGTGGCGCAGAAAGCATAACCGGTCAATCGAAACCTTGTCATCCCGCGGACGCCAGCGGCGGCCAGAACTCAAGCCAGCTTGGGGGCTACGCCGCGGTCCCGGGCGCCGCTTGTCGCATCGGCTGCAGGCTCATGTAGGTGAGCGAACGCCAAAGCCATTCCAGCGGGCCGAAGCGGAATCGCGCCAGCCACCAGGGCGACACCAGGACGCTGAGCGTCCATACGCCGACGACCACGAGCAGCAACTGCCACCGCTGGACCTGGCCGAACAGTCCCAGCCCCGGGCCATAGAAAATGCCGATGCAGATCAGGGTTTGCAGAATGTAGTTGCTGAACGCCATCCGGCCGACCGCGGCGAGCCGCTCCTGCAGCGCTTTGAGCCGCTGGCGCTGAAACCACAGCATCACCCCGGCGACGTAGGCCAGCGACACGAACAGGCTGCCCCAATAGTTGTACTGGGACCCGAGAAAATACGAATAGTCGTGATCCCAGCCGCGCGCCTCGTGCTGGTACAG
>JBFGYD010000183.1:0-5538 GCA_041587615.1 Lysobacterales bacterium | reverse complement strand
TACAGCCTGGCGCAGCTTTATTCGGTGCAGGAGCAGTACAAGAAGTCCGAACAGATGTTGATGCGCTGGTTCGACCGGGTCACCAACCCGCAACCCTCGGCCTACGTGTTCCTGGCCCAGGCCCGCTACCAGCTCAATGACTACCGCGGGGCGCTGGAACCGGTACGCAAGGCCATCGAGCTCAAGGAAGCCGAGGGAGATATCGCCGACGAAAGCTGGTACGGGCTGCTGCGCTATCTGTACTACGAGCTGGAGGATCTCCCGAGCGCGACCGCGGTGCTCGAGAAGATGGTGCAGATCTATCCCAAGAAGGACTATTGGCTGCAGCTTTCGGGCGTGTACGGCCAGCAGGACATGACCGAAAAGCAGATGCGGGTGTTGAACCTGGCCTATCTGAACGACTATTTCAGCAAGGGGCCGGAGTACCTCAACCTGGCGCAGCTCCTGATGCAGGCCAACATTCCGTATCGCGGCGCCAAGGTCCTCGAGGACGGATTCGCGGCGGGGCACGTCGAGCGTAACGCCAACAACCTGCGGCTGCTTTCGCAGGCCTATATCCTCGCCCAGGAGGACGAGAAGGCCTTGGTGCCCCTGCGCGAGGCGGCCCGGCTCAGCGATGACGGCGAGCTTTACACGCACCTGGCCAATTCGCTGCTGAACCTGGAGCGCTACCAAGAATCCGCCGACGCGGCCGAGGAGGCGCTGCGAAAGGGCATTGACCGGCCGGCCGAGGCCCACGTGGTGCTGGGCATGGCGCTGTTCAATCTTGACAAGCTGGCCGCGGCCAAGTCGGCCTTCATGCGCGCCACCGGCGATGCCAAGAACGGCCGCATGGCCCGCCAGTGGGTCGGCTACATCGAAAAGGAACAAGAGCGTAACGAGCAGCTCGCGGCAGCCGGGCTCTGAATTCCACCCGCGCGGGTAGCGCATCGGCGGGCGTCCGCGCCCGCCCACCCCAACGATCAATCGGCCGCGCGTGCGCGGCCGTCATCTTTTTTGCCGGGGCCGCCGCAGCCGACCCGATCGATGACGCGGCAGCCGCGGCCCGCGCCTATCGCCAGGCCCACGAGCAATCCATCGTCGACCAGTTTGCCGAACTGCTGGCGTTGCCCAACGTGGCCGCCGATCTCGACGACATGGCGCGCAACGCCACCCACATCCGGGCCCTGCTTGCCGACGCCGGCCTCGATGCCCGCCTGCTGACCATCGATGGCGCGCCGCCGGTGGTTTTCGGCGAACTCGCCGCCGGCGCCGCCACGACGATCATGGTTTACGTGCATTACGACGGCCAGCCGGTCCAGGCGGACAACTGGGCCGGCGATCCGTGGACCCCAGAACTGCGCACGGACCTGGTAGAGAACGGGGGCAGGTCGGTGCCAATGCGCGCGCCGTTCGATCCCGCGTGGCGGATCTTTGCGCGCTCGGCCGGCGACGACAAGGCGCCGATCATCGCCCTGGTGAGCGCGTTGGCGGCGCTGAAATCCGCCGGCATCCGGCCGGCGGTCAACTTGAAGGTTTTTTTCGAGGGCGAGGAGGAAGCCGGCTCTCCCCACCTACAGCAGTTTCTGACCCGCTATCGCGAACTGCTCGGGGCCGATCTATGGCTGTTTTGTGACGGCCCGATGCACCAGACGCGGCGCCCGCAGCTCGCGTTCGGCGTGCGCGGCATGCTCGGCTTCAGTCTGACCGTCTACGGTCCCAAGCGACCGCTGCACAGCGGCCACTACGGCAACTGGGCGCCCAACCCCATCGTCATGCTGAGCCACCTGCTGGCCGACCTGCGGGATCAGGACGGCCGGGTGCTGATCGACGGCTTCTACGACCAGGTGCGAGAGCTGTCGCGCGCCGAGCTGGCCGCGCTGGAGGCCATCCCGAGGGTCGACCTGGCGCTGCGCGAGGAGCTCGCGCTGGGCCGGACCGAAACCCCGGATCAACGCCTCGAGCGGCGCATCCTGGAGCCGGCGCTGAACTTTCGGGGGATTCAGGCCGGGGGCGTTGGGTCTTCCAGCCGCAACATCATCGTGCCTGAGGCCACCGCGTCGCTCGGTATCCGGCTGGTGCCCGATCAGCGCCCGGAGGATCTGAAGCGCGTGGTCGAGGCACACCTGGTCGAGCAGGGCTATTTCCTGGTCGCCGGGGAACCGACCGACGCGCAGCGCGCGTCCCATGCGCGGGTCGCCCGGATCGAGTGGGGCGACGGCTACCCGGCCCTGCGCACGCCGCTGGACCATCCGCTGGCGGCCCGGCTGGCGGCGATCCTGGACCGTCTCAAGCCGGGCGAGCTGATCAGGCTGCCGACGATGGGCGGCAGCCTGCCACTGTACCTGATCGATCAGGAGCTGGGCGCGCCGGTCGTGATCCTGCCAATCGCCAACCACGACAACAATCAGCACGGCGAGAACGAGAATCTGCGTCTGAAGAATTTGTGGGACGCGATCGAGGTGTACGCGGCGGTGCTGGCCGGCCTGTAGTAAGCTTCGCTCGCGCTTGCGAACCAGAACTGGGAGACCGCGATGACCGTTGAAACGACGCCCGCCCCCGCCCCGGAACCGGCTCAGCCGTCCGGTTTCGTTTATCGCTTCCTGGCCGCGGTAGAGCGGGTCGGCAACAAGCTGCCGGACCCGGCGATGCTGTTTCTGATCGCGCTGATTCTGGTCTGGGTCATCTCCTGGCTGCTTGCCGGTCATACTTTCTCGGTGCCGGCCATCGACGGGGCGCGTGAGCTGTCCGTCCAGAACCAGCTCACCGGCACCTCGCTGGCGGCGTTTCTGTCGCGCATGGTCACCACGTTTACCGGCTTCGCCCCGCTCGGCGTCGTGCTGGTGGCGCTGCTCGGGGTCGGCGTGGCCGAACACACCGGCTTCATCAACGCCTGCCTGAAGGCGCTTCTATCGGTGACCCCCAAACAGTTGCTCTCACCGATGCTGCTGCTGGTCGCGATCGTCAGCCACACCGCCGCCGACGCCGGCTACGTGCTGGTGATCCCGCTCGGCGGGGTCATCTTCTATGCCGCCGGACGCCATCCGTTGGCCGGCATCGCCTGCGCCTTCGCCGGCGTCTCCGGCGGATTCAGCGCCAACTTCATTCCGTCCGGCATCGATCCGCTGCTGCAGGGCTTCACCCAGTCGGCGGCGCAGATCCTGGACCCGGCGCGAGAGGTCAACCCGCTGTGTAACTGGCTGTTCACTTCCATCTCGAGCCTGCTGGTGATCGGCATCGGCTGGTTCATTACCGACAAAATCGTCGAGCCGCGCCTGAAGGGCACCCCGATCGACGGCGAAGAGGCCGATCACGTCAAGCTCGAAAACCTCACGCCCAAGGAGCGGCGCGGATTGTGGATCGGGCTCACGACGATGGTGGTCGGCGTGCTGCTGCTGGTGGCCGCGGTGTGGCCCGAAGACTCGCCGCTGCGCTCGCCGACCGGCGAGATCACCGCATTCAGCGCGCCGTTGATGCAGTCCATCGTGCCGCTGATTTTTCTGCTGTTCATCATTCCCGGCACCGTCTACGGCTACGTAGCCGGTACCGTCAAGAGCCATCGCGACCTGATCAAGGGCATGAGCAACAGCATGGAGACGATGGCTTATTACCTGGTGATGATCTTCTTTTGCGCTCAGTTCACGGCCGCGTTTGCGCAGTCCAACCTCGGCGCGCTGCTGGCCGTCGAAGGCGCCGACGCGCTGAAGGCGCTGGCCCTGCCCGGCGCGGTGACCCTGCTCGGTATTATCCTGCTGACCGCCTTCGTCAACCTGCTGGTGGGCTCGGCCTCGGGCAAATGGGCGCTGCTGGCGCCGATTTTCGTGCCGATCCTGATGCAGGTGGGCCTGTCGCCGGAACTGACCCAGGCGGCCTACCGGGTCGGCGACTCGAGCACCAACATCATCACCCCGCTGATGCCTTATTTCCCGCTGGTGGTCGCGTTCTGCCAGCGCTGGCTCAAGGGCACCGGAATCGGCACCGTAACCTCGATCATGCTGCCGTACTCGATCTCGCTGCTGGTGCTGTGGAGCCTGTTTCTGGTCGCCTATTGGGGACTCGGTATACCGCTCGGTCTGGCGGCCAGCTACAGTTATCCCTGATCGCCTCACCGTACCGGTGCGGTGACGCTCGCCGAGCGCCGCCGCGGCCGCAATCGTATTCATTGACCAGGGTAGTGAATACGATTGCAAGCTACTGTTAAAAATATGTTGCCCTGTCTATCATCTACGCCTCGCATACTTGGACTCAAGAGGGATTCCTCATGCACAGAATCAACGCCAGACGGGCTCGTCGAATCACAGTCCGGCGCAACGCTTTGTCGCTGGCGATCGCGGCGGCCATCCCGACGCTCGTCCTCGCTCAGGACGAGAACCAGCTTCCCGTCGTCAGCGAAGAAGAAAAAATGGTGATGGAAGAGGTCGTCGTGACCTCGAGTTATCGTCAGGCGCTGATCGACTCGATCGAGACCAAGCGCAACTCGACCTCGATCGTCGAGGCGATCTCGGCCGAGGACATCGCCAAGCTGCCGGACTCCAGCATCGCCGAGTCCATCTCCCGCCTGCCCGGCCTGGCGGCGCAGCGCCTGGATGGGCGCGCCAGCGTGGTCTCGATTCGGGGTCTAGGAGAGGATTTCAGCACCGCCACGGTCAACGGTCGCGAACAGGTTTCGATCGGCGACAACCGCGGCATCGAATTCGACCTGTATCCGTCCGAAATCGTCAGCGGGGTAACGGTCCACAAGACCCCCGACGCGACGCTGACCACCCAGGGCATCGGCGGCACGATCAACCTGCACACGGCCCGCCCGCTGGAGATGGCCAAGACCATCCACCTGGGCGTTTCGTATGAGCAGAACGGTCACGACAAGCTCAATCCGGACGGTGACGACAGCGGCTATCGGGGCAGCTTTTCCTACATCGACCAGTTCGCCGACGATACCGTGGGCCTCGCGTTTTCGGTGGCGACGATGGACTCTCCCAACCAGGAAGAGCGCTGGAACTCGTGGGGCTTCCCCAGCACCAGCGAGGGGGATCTCGTGCTCGGCGGAGCCAAGCCTTTCGTGCGCTCCTCGACGCTCAATCGCGACACCGTGATGGGGGTGTTGCAGTTCGAGCCCAACGATCGCCTGAGCGTGACCGCCGACGCGCTGTACATCGACTTCTCGGACGAGAAGATCCTGCGCGGCATCGAGCTGCCCGGCGCATGGGCCCAGGCCACCGATGTCGTGTCGGTCGCCGATGGCCTGGTGACCCAGGGAATCTGGCAGGACGTCCGCGGGCAGATGCGCAACGACTTCGAGACCCGCGAAGCGGAGCTGTTTTCGGCCGGAATCAACGTCCAGTATGACCTGAACGACCGCTGGGTGCTGGAATTCGACGCCAGCCGCGGCGACGTCGAACGCAACATCTGGAGCCTCGAAAGCTATTCAGGTTTCGGACGCGCCGGAACCGACGTGCCGGCCGACGACATCGGCTACAGCCTGAACAACGCCAACGCCGAGGGCGCGGTCTTTTCGCCGACGCTGAACTACGGCGACCCGAACCTGGTTCGGCTCGGCGG
>JBFGYD010000182.1:0-5556 GCA_041587615.1 Lysobacterales bacterium | reverse complement strand
GGTGGTGACCGACAACGGCAACCAGATCCTCGACGTGCACAACCTGGACCTGACCGATCCGGTGGCGATGGAGGATCGGATCAACGGCCTTGCCGGGGTCGTGACGGTGGGCCTGTTCGCCAACCGCGGGGCCGACGAGGTGCTGGTCGCGGGGCCCTCAGGCGTTCGTCGTTTTTGAGCTCCGCGCGCTTTTCTGGCGGTGTGCCATCTGGCGCACCACGCTCGCAACCCCGCCCAGCAGCGCGTAGGCCTTGAAACCGAGCTTGCTCAAGATGAACGCGGCCGAGGCGCTACGCTCGCCGGTCTCGCAATACACCACGTAGGGCTTGTCCTTGCTCTTGCCCACCATCTCCTCGCGCAGCCGGAACAGCGGATGGTTGATGCTGCCCTCGATCGCGCGGCGCCGGTGTTCCTCCTTCATTCGCACGTCGATGATTTCGCCATCGAGTTCTTTCAGCGCCGCCGCCTGCCCGGGCGTAATCCACTCGACCACCGGATGACGCACCAATTCTCCGAAATCGCTGCGTGCCAAGCGCATCAGTGAACCGGCGGTCCGCGCTTTGACGGTCGCGTTGCGCGGTTCGTTCGAGATCAGCGCGTCCTCTCCGAAACTGTCGCCCTGCTTGAGCAGCGCCACCACCGCCTCATGATCGCCGTCGCTCTTGATGACCTGGAATTCGCCCTGCTTGATGACGTAGAAATAATCACCCGGGTCGCCCTCTCTGACGACCTCCTCGCCGGGCATTGCCGGGACCGCGTGGAAGCGCTCGAACATCCGCTCGATGTTGCCGGCCGGCAGCCGCTGCAGCGCTTTTGATTGCAGCATTCGAAATACCCAGCGAGCGCACTCGGCGGTGCCGTCGGGAAGGGTGAACTGAGACGAGCGGCTGATCTGATCCCAGGTCACGACCTTTTCGAGAAAATCGCGGTTGAAAGCGACCACCCGGGCCCGCGCGCTGATCACCTCGGCGTCAAATCGGCGCGGCTGGAGGTCGCCGATCGCATAGCGGTTGCGATCCGAGTCGATGTCGCGCTCGCGACCGTCGGTAGAGCGGCCGGCGATCCGGCCCGTGAGCAGAAACAGGGTCTCGCCGTCGTTTTCGCCCTCGCGGAAAATGAAATCGCCGCGGGAGAAGTCTCGGACCTCGCCCTCCGCCGCCAGCAGGTTCAGATGGGCGTCCTGCAGGGTGTCCAGCGGATACAGCTTGGCCAGCGTGGAAACCTCGACCTTCATGCGTCCACTATGCCTGTCCCGGGGGCCGGACTCAAGCAGGCCAGGCGCGGCAAGCGTCTGATGCCAATAAGAAAAGCCCGCCGACGGCGGGCTTTTTGGGAACGTTCGGAATGCGTTAGCGCTTGGAGTACTGGGTCGCCTTGCGCGCCTTGTGCAGGCCGACCTTCTTGCGCTCGACCTCGCGCGCGTCGCGGGTCACGAATCCGGCCTTGCGCAGACCAGGGCGCAGCGTCTCGTCGTAGTCCATCAGGGCGCGAGTCAGGCCCATGCGGATCGCTCCGGCCTGACCGCTGCTGCCGCCACCCTTGACCGTGCAATGAATGTCGAAGCGCTCGGTCAGCCCGGTGAGTTCCAGCGGCTGGCGCACGATCATGCGCGCGGTTTCGCGCCCGAAATATTCGTCCAGCGGCTGGCGGTTGACCACGATCTGGCCTTTGCCGGGCCGTAAGAATACCCGCGCAGCCGACGATTTGCGGCGCCCGGTTCCGTAAAACTGTTCCGTTGCCATGCGGTTTGGTTCTCGCTCGTTCAGATTTCCAGGGCGGCCGGCTGCTGCGCCGCGTGGGGATGCTCGCTGCCGGCGTAGACCTTCAGCTTGCGGAACATCGAGCGCCCCAGCGAATTCTTGGGCAGCATGCCTTTGACGGCGTATTCGATCGCGCGCTCGGGATGCTCGCTGAGCAACCGCTCCAGGTTGGTCTCTTTCAAATTGCCGATATAGCCGGTGTGCCGGTAGTACTTCTTGTCGGCCCGCTTGTTGCCGGTCACTTCGATTTTCTCGGCGTTGACCACGACGATGTAGTCGCCGGTATCCACGTGTGGCGTGAATTCGGGCTTGTGCTTGCCGCGCAGACGTCGCGCAATCTCGCTGGCCAGCCGACCCAGGGTCTTGCCCGCGGCGTCGACGACGTACCAGTCACGCTGAACTTCATGCGGCTTGGCGCTGAAGGTTTTCATGCGAAATTCTCTGTCCCCGGGTTCTCGGGATACGCAAAGGCGGAAATACTAGCGGACCGCGTCCGCGGTTGCAATACGGCAGCTGTCCTAGTCGAGCGAGTAAACCAAGCTGAACGTCGTCACGAAGTCGGAGTTGTTGGCCGGCTCGTCGACCTTGCTGTTGTGACGCAGTTCGTGGGCCAGCTTCAGCCCCAGATTACCGACGATATCGGCAGTGACCGCGATGACGTTCTTGGCAAACGTGTTGTCGGAACCGGACTCTATCAGCAGATCGTTGCTCAGGGTCGCGTTGCTACTGAGGGCCCAGCGATAGCCCAACACGCCGCGCACGACCGGGTCGTCCCGCGATTCGCCGGAGAAGAACAGCTCGGTCGTCCGGTACCCGACGCCGATTTCGCCTTTCAGCTTGTGCGTCGGCCCGGCTAGCAACTGGCGCCCGTAGCCGGCGGTGAGCGTGGCTTGGAAGTCGAACTGGCTGAACTCGTCGGTTTCGTAGCGCGCGCTGCCGAACCAGTAAGACCTGTCGTCGACCTTGAAGTCGCTTTGCAGGGCCAGGTCGAAGCGGTCGGCGGTGTCGGTCCCGTCTTCGGAGCTTTGCAGAATGCCGGCCCCGAACCGGTGGCGCCAGCGGGTCAGGTTCTTGATCACCTCGCCGGAGATCGTCAGGGTCTCGGTCTCCGAATTACCGCGCTGGGACACGAACCCGACGGATCCCTTGCCGGACCAACCCAACTCATCCTGCGCACCGGCCAGCGGCGCGCACGCGATCAGCGCCAGCGCCAGAGGTGCCGCTGTCCTTGTGAACTTGTAATTCATGCGTTTTCCCCTATTTAATGGTCGAAGAAAATCAACATGGGGACGGTCGCATTTTTTTCGACCCCCTTTCGCTACCGAGCCGGATCAAGTTCGGGCAACTCATGCCCGACGCGGGCTAAGTCGTCGTTGTTGGAGGAGGAGATTCCAGACCGTGCGTGCACCGTCTCTGCTCGATCGTCTTTTAAGCCAGGCCGACCAGGCGCTGCGGGTGACATTCGCGCTTCCCGCGGAGACCTCCAGCCCGGCCCGGGAGATCGCCGACGGGGACATCGACGACGCCGAACGTCGCCACGCGGCCGGCCTGATGCGGGTTAACCATGCGGGCGAGGTGTGCGCGCAAGCGCTCTACCAGGGCCAGGCCGAGACCGCGCGTGATCCGGACGTTCGCACCCACCTATTCAGGGCCAGCGAAGAAGAGGCGCGTCACCTGGCGTGGTGCCACCAGCGGCTCGACGAGTTGGGATCCGCGCCGAGCCGGCTCAACCCGCTGTGGTACGCGGGCTCGTTCGCAATCGGCGCCGCGGCCGGGCTGGCCGGCGACCGCTGGAGCCTGGGCTTCGTCATGGAAACGGAGCGGCAGGTCGAAGCCCACCTGGAAGATCACCTGGAGCGGCTGCCGCCCGGCGACAAGCGCAGCCGCGCGATCGTGCGCCAGATGGCCGCGGATGAGGCGCGCCACGGAGACCAGGCGCGCCGCGCCGGCGGGACGGAACTGCCGGCGCCCGTTCCACGCCTGATGGAGGTGACTGCGAACTTCATGAAATGGCTTGCATATCGCTTGTAAGCTTCTGAATTGATTTGCATTGACTGCACTTTTAAGCTACAACTCCGGGGACAGATTATAATAAAGACAATCAGGCCAGCGGCAGGCGCGCTCTGATCCAAGTTCAGAGTGCCTGCAGCAACGCAAGAGGTTTCCAGGGGTGAAACTGGATCAGCACGCGGCGAGCGGCGGTTTTTTCGCATATGACGAAACCTCGATGGAGCGGTTTCTGGCCTGCTGTCACCGGCGCAAATATCCTTCCAAGACCCTGATCATCCGACCCGGCGACGTCGCCGACACGCTCCACTACATCGTCGAGGGTTCGGCCACCGTCAGCGTCGAGGACGACGAGGGCCGCGAGCTGATCCTGGCCTATCTGAACAAGGGCAGCTTCATTGGCGAGATGGGCCTGTTCGTCGAACCGGAGCGGCGCGAGGTCATGGTCAAGACCCGCACCCCCTGCGAGCTGGCGCAGATCAGCTACCCGCGCCTCGGGCAGTTGTTCGATACCGAACTGGCCGAGGAATGTCCCCACATCCTGTACGCGATCGGCAAACAGCTCACCGACCGTCTTCTGCACACCAGCCGCAAGGTGCGCCGGCTGGCGTTCATGGACGTCCAGGGCCGCGTCGCCCGGACCCTGCTGGACCTGTGCCGCGAGCCGGACGCGCTGACCCATCCCGACGGCATGCAGATCAAAATCTCGCGCCAGGAAATCAGCCGCATCGTCGGCTGTTCCAGGGAAATGGCCGGTCGCGTGCTGAAGGGGCTCGAACAGGAAGGAATGGTCGACGTGGCCGGCAAGACCATCGTGGTGCGCGGCGCCCGCGACTAGCCGAACAATTCCTTGAGCTTGGCGCCAGGATCCGGCGCCCGCACCAGCGACTCCCCGACCAGAAAGCCGTGTACGCCGGCACGGCGCAGCCGCGCGACGTCGGCCGCGTTAGCGATTCCGCTTTCGCTGATCACCAGTCGATCGTCCGGCACCGCCGGACGCAGGTTCAGGGTCGTCTCGATGTCGGTGGCGAAACTGCGCAGATCCCGGTTGTTGATCCCGATCAGGCGCGCCGGGGTCGCCAGCGCGCGCTCCAGCTCGACCTCGTCGTGCACCTCCACCAGCACGTCCAGGCCCAGCTCCAGCGCCAGCACGCTCAATTCCAGCAACGCGGCATCTCCGAGCGCGGCCACGATCAGCAGCATGCAGTCGGCGCCGAGCACCCGCGCCTCGTAGACCTGGTAGGCGTCGATCGTGAAGTCCTTGCGCAGCACCGGCAGCGCACACGCGTCCCGCGCGGCGGTCAGATGGCCGTCGTCCCCCTGGAAGAAATCCCGGTCGGTCAACACCGACAGGCAGGTGGCGCCGCCGCTGGCGTAGCTTCGCGCCAGCGCCGCCGGATCGAAGTCGGCGCGGATCAAGCCTTTGCTGGGCGATGCCTTCTTGATCTCGGCGATGACCGCCGGCGTGCCCGCGGCCGCCTTCGCCGCCAGCGCGTCGCCAAAGCCGCGGGCGGGGGCCAGATCGGCCGCCCGCGCGCTCAGCTCGCGGAGCCCGAGCAGGCGCGCGCGCTCGGCTACTTCGTCGGCTTTGCGGGCAAGGATCGTCTTGAGGATGTCACTCGGGCTCACGCGGTCAGCTCGACCAGTTCCGCCAGCTTGCGCGCCGCCCCGCCCCGGGCCAGCACCTCGCGCGCGCGCTCGACCCCCTCTGCCAGGGTCACGGCCACGTCGGCGGCATACAGGGCGGCCCCGGCGTTGAGCGCGACCATGTCCGCGGCCGGGCCGGTCT
>JBFGYD010000181.1:0-5572 GCA_041587615.1 Lysobacterales bacterium | reverse complement strand
TTGGTCGCGATCGTCACCGCGCCAGGGCGCCCGGCCTGGGCGACGATGACGGCCTCGCGCACGTGCTGCTTGGCGTTCAGCACCTCATGGCTGATCTTCTCCTTGCCCAGCAGCTTGGACAAAAGCTCGGAGGTCTCGATCGACGTTGTGCCGACCAGCACCGGCTGGCCGCGCTCCCGGCAGTCTCGGATGTCCTCCAGGATCGCGTTGAATTTGGCCTCGGTGTTCAGAAACACCAGATCCCCGCGGTCGTCGCGGATCATTTCCATGTGGGTCGGAATGACCACCACTTCCAAGCCGTAGATCGTTTGAAATTCAAACGCTTCGGTATCGGCCGTGCCGGTCATGCCGGCCAGTTTGTCGTACAGGCGGAAGTAGTTCTGAAAGGTGATCGATGCGAGAGTTTGGTTTTCCCGCTGAATCGGCACCCCCTCCTTGGCCTCGACCGCCTGATGCAGCCCGTCCGACCAGCGCCGACCCTGCAGCGTGCGGCCGGTGAATTCGTCAACGATGACCACCTCGCCGTCGCGCACGATGTAATCGACGTCTTTGGAGTAGAGCGCGTGCGCGCGGACGGCGGCGTTCAGGTGGTGCACCAGCGCCAGGTGCTGTGGGTCGTACAGCGTCTCGCCGCTGTTGATCAGACCGTTCTTGATGCACAGCGCCTCGACCCGCTCCATCCCCTCCTCGGTCAGGTAGATCTGTTTGGATTTCTCGTCGACCGAGTAGTCGCCCGGCCCGTCCTCCTCGGTCTGGCGAGTCAGTTGCGGCACCAGCCGGTTTACCTGCACGTAAAGCTGCGGCGACTCATCCGTCGGGCCGGAGATGATCAGCGGGGTTCGCGCCTCGTCGATCAGGATCGAGTCGACCTCGTCGACGATGGCGAAGAACTGGCCGGGCTGGACCCGGTCTTCGGCCGAAAACGCCATGTTGTCGCGCAGGTAGTCGAACCCGAATTCGTTGTTGGTCCCATAGGTGATGTCGGCCCCGTACGCCGCTCGTTTGGCGGCCGGCGCCAGACCCGGCACCGACACCCCCACGCTCATCCCCAGCGCCTGATATACGGGACCCATCCAGGCGGCGTCGCGCTTGGCCAGATAGTCGTTGACGGTCACGATGTGCACGCCGTTGCCGCTGAGCGCGTTCAGGTAGGCGGGCAGGGTCGCGACCAGGGTCTTGCCCTCGCCGGTGCGCATCTCGGCGATCTTGCCCTGGTGGAGCACGATCCCGCCGACAAGCTGGACGTCGAAGTGGCGCATTCCCAGGGTGCGCCGACTCGCCTCGCGGACCACCGCGAAGGCTTCCGGCAGCAGTCTGTCCAGGGACTCTCCTTCCCGAAAGCGAGCCTTGAATTCGTCGGTCTTGGCCCGCAACTCGTCGGCCGACAGGCGCTCGAGTTCCGCTTCGAGCGCGTTGATCCGCTCAACGTCGGTTTGCATCTTTCGCAGCAGGCGCTCGTTACGGCTGCCGAAGATTTTGGTCAGTGCCTTTCTTAGCATCGGTGTCTGGCTAAACTCATGCGTTATGCGGGCTGATACGCGCCCGCGATCCAGCGCCGGGGCGGAACTCCGGTATCCAGCTCAGATTGGGGCGATTGGCGTGGCTTGCAAGCCTAGTGTCCGACACAGGGCACTGGCCCGTCGGCGTCAGCGCATCGTGCGCACGAGCTGGGTCGGGTTGATCCGCCGGCCCTGATACCACACCTCGAAGTGGACGTGCGGGCTGGTCGCCCGCCCGGTGGATCCCATCAGCGCGACGTTCTGCCCGGCCTGCACCCGTTGGCCGGCGCTGACCAGGTTTTTCCGGTTGTGCGCGTAGCGGGTCACGTAGTCGTTGCCGTGATCGATGTCCACGGTCAGGCCGTAGCCGGGGCGCTTGCCCGCCCAGGTAACCACACCCGCGGCCACCGCTAGCACGTCGGCGGAGTCAGGTCCGGAAAAGTCGATACCGTAGTGAACCGAGGGCTCCGCGGTGAACGGATCGGTTCGCTGGCCGAACCCGGACGACAGCCAGCCCTGGTTGATCGGCCATCCCGCGGGCCGCAGGTTGCGCTCGATTTCCCGGTCCGCGATCAGCCGCTCGAGCACGCTCAACTGGCGCTCCTGGTAATCGATGCGCCGCTCGAAACCGAGGATTTCAGCGGCCAGGTCGACCTCGCCAAAGTCCGCGAAGGATGCCGCCTCCTCCGGGCCGCCGATCGGCGGCGGGGCGCCGAAATCGAACTCGCCGTCGTCGAGGTGGCCGATCTGGGTCAGGCGCTCGCCGAGGGCCTCGACCCTGGTGCTGCGCGCCTGCAGGTCGCCCAGGCGCAGCGCCAGCGCGTTCAGATCGAGCTGATTGCGGCGCTGGATCTCGCCCAGCTCATCGCGCTGCGTCTCGATCACGGCGGCCAGGTCTGACAGCCGCTCGAGCGCCTGGCGGTCGGCCACGCTGAAGCTCGAGCCGACGATGAACCCCGCCGCCCCAATGCCGATGACCAGCGCCGCGGCGATGCCGGCCAGAACCATCCGGCGGCGCCGGTTGAGCTGCAGCCGGATTGGTTTGTTGCCCGATGCGGGGAATACAATAACGTTCATGGATCGTTCTTCTTCATCTCCTCGGCGCCGCAAATCTCCACCGAGGCCGATTGCCCGCATTTTGAAAAGCGAGGCCCGTCTCGAGGATTTTCGAGAGCACATTCGTATTGTCGCCGCCATGAAATCCGCGCTGTGGCCGTTCCTGCCCCCCAGCCTGCGAACGCGGTGCGAACTGGCGAATTTCAGGGACTCCACCCTGCTGTTCGTGGCCGACTCACCACTGTGGGCGGCCCGCCTCAGACACGCGAGCCCGCAGATTCTACATGCAGCGCGCCAGCGCTGCAAAATCCCCGCCACCAAGCTGCGAGTGCGGGTGGTGCCAAAGCCCGGCGCCGAAGACCGGACCGTCTGCAGCCGACGGCTGTCCGACGCGGCCCGCGAGCACTTGCGCCGGGCGGCTGAAACGATCGCCGACGAGGAGCTGGCGAAGCAGTTGAAGGATCTTGCCGAGCGGGAGTGATAGGAGCTTCGGCGTTTTCGTTTAGGCTTCGATCGGAGGGGAGAGTAAGGGTGGCGTCGAGGGGTCGCGATTGATCGATCGAAGTCTCGATTGCAACCGGCTCGGCACCCGACGAGCCAGGCGCAAGGCGGGTTGCGGTTTTCGGCAGGGCAGGCATAAGACGGGTTGCGGTTTTCGCGAAGCGAAAGAAGCGGCCCGTCGTTGCCGTCGCCCAGCCGAAAGAAGCGGCCCGACTTGGGCCGTCCTAGATCCGACGAGGGCTACGAGGCTAGACCGCTTGCGCGGGGTGGACGTAGGAAATCGGCACGTCCTTGACGTCGTCGAAGGTCACTTCTTCCCAGGCCTCGGGGTCGGCCAGCAATGTGCGCAACAGCGTGTTGTTCAAGGCATGACCCGACTTGTGGCCGTGGAACGCGCCGATCAGGCTGTGGCCGAGCAGATAGAGATCGCCAATCGCGTCGAGGATCTTGTGCTTGACGAACTCGTCCTCGTAGCGCAGGCCGTCTTCGTTCAGGATCCGGTAATCGTCGAGCACGATCGCGTTGTCCATGCTGCCGCCCAGCACCAGGTTGCGGTCGCGCAGCATCTCGATGTCGCGCATGAAGCCGAAGGTCCGGGCTCGCGCGACTTCCTTGACGAACGAGGTGGTCGAGAAATCGACCGACGCCTGACGCGAATGGGTTCGAAACACCGGGTGATCGAAGTCGATCGAAAAGCTGACCTTGAATCCGTCGTACGGCTCGAACCGGGCCAGCTTGTCCTCGTCCCGCACCTCGACGACTTTCTTGATTCGGATAAACTTCTTGGGCGCGTTCTGCTCTTCGATCCCGGCCGACTGAATCAGGAATACGAAAGGTCCGGCGCTGCCGTCCATGATCGGCACCTCGGAGGCGCTCAGATCGACGCAGGCATTGTCGATGCCCAGCCCGGCCAGCGCCGACAGCAGGTGCTCAATGGTTGAGATACGCGCCTCGCCCTTGACCAGCGTCGTCGACAGGCTGGTGTCGCCGACGTTCTTCGGGCAGGCGCGGATGTCGACGGCCGGTGACAGGTCAACGCGCCGAAACACGATTCCGGAATTGACCGGCGCCGGACGCAGCGTCAGGTAGACCTTCTCGCCCGTGTGAATGCCGACGCCCGTGGCGCGGATCACGTTCTTCAGCGTGCGTTGTCGAATCATTATTGGGTATGGGCCGTAAGGGCTACGGTTGAATGCAGGCACCAAAAACGCAGCGATACTATCATAGCGCCGTTGCTGCGCAAAGAAAAAATTGACTAAAAAAACAACGTTTGTGGCGCCTACGCAACAGCGTTCGGACAGCCGGCCCGCGGGGGTCGAGAAGCCATCAAGACACACCCGCACGGGCCGGCGCCCAGCAAAAACCCGGAGCCGTCAAGGCCTGTGGGCCTAGTCGGCCTGGCGTCGCAGGAACGCCGGGATGTCCAGATAATCGAGCTGCTCCTCGGCCGCCGCTTTGGGGCGTGTCTCGCGAACCCCGCGATCGGCCTGGCTGTGGTCGACATTGAGCGGCGCTTCCGTTTGCTCCGCGCTCGCGTATTCGACCTCGCCGGTGGTGCCGGTACGCACCAGCTTGACCGGTTTTGCGGCCGCCGCCGCGGCCGCCGCGGGCCGGTTCAGGCCGGTTGCAACCACGGTCACGCGCAGTTCGTCCTGGAGATTGGGATCGATGACGGTGCCGACCACCACGGTCGCGTCCTCGGATGCGAATTCGCTGACCGTGCGGCCCACCTCTTCGAACTCGCGCATGCTGAGGTCCAGCCCGGCGGTGACGTTGACCAGGATGCCGCAGGCGCCCGAAAGATTGACGTCCTCGAGCAGCGGTGAACCGATCGCGGCCTCGGCGGCGACGATGGCGCGATCGTCGCCGCGCGCGTTGCCGGTGCCCATCATCGCCATCCCCATCTCCGACATGACGGTACGTACGTCGGCGAAGTCGACGTTGATCAGTCCCGGCCGGGTGATCAGCTCGGCAATGCCCTGAACCGCACCCAGCAGCACGTCGTTGGCCGCTCTAAACGCGTTCAGCAGCGTGACTTCGCCCCCGAGCACGGTGAGCAGCTTCTCGTTCGGGATCGTGATCAGAGAATCCACGTGGCGAGCGAGTTCGTCGGTGCCCTGGGTCGCGACGTCCATCCGCCGCCGGCCCTCGAACGGAAACGGCTTGGTGACGACGGCCACGGTCAGCACGCCCATTTCCTTGGCGAGCTGTGCGACCACCGGGGCCGCGCCGGTGCCCGTGCCCCCGCCCATGCCGGCGGTGATGAACACCATGTCGGCGCCCTCCAGCACCTCGATGATGCGTTCGCGGTCTTCCAGCGCCGCCTGGCGGCCGATCTCCGGGTTGGCGCCGGCCCCCAGGCCTTTGGTCACGTTGGCCCCGAGCTGTAGCGTGATCGGCACGTTGCAGCTCTTCAGCGCCTGTGAGTCGGTATTGGCGCCGATGAACTCGACGCCTTCGATATCGGCATCGAGCATTTGTTTGACGGCGTTGCCGCCTCCGCCGCCCACGCCGAT
>JBFGYD010000180.1:0-5573 GCA_041587615.1 Lysobacterales bacterium | reverse complement strand
TCGACGTGCTGATCGGCTGGAACCTGCTCGGCGACCCGACCCTGAGCGGTTTCGGCAGCCTCCACCAGCACTAACGAAACCCAAAAAAGGGGCCAGGTTCATTTTTCTAGTTCATAGCAAAAATGAACCTGGCCCCTTTTTTTGCTAAAGGAAAGAACCAAGAAAGGGAAGGGTCGTCGACTCTTAATCTAAATTAAAATAGACCTCATCCTGGGAAAAGTGCCGGCGGCCCTTTTCTCAGGAGCACTCGAAGTGAACGATGCCGTCGGGCTCGCGCTGCTCGGAAGCCTGGCCGAGACTGATGGTGCCGGCGTTGCGCAACAGCACCTCGTCCTGGTGCAGCCGGAATTCTTCGTCGTTGCCGGTTTTCAGGTAGGTGCCGTTGGTGCTTCGATCGACCAGCACGAAATGGCCCTTGTGAAATTCCAGCGTGGCGTGGTTGCGCGACACCCACTCGTCGTCCAGGATCAGGTCGTTGCACTGATCGCGCCCCATTTTGAACGGCGGCGAGACGTCCCGAAGCTGGATCTCCTTGTCCCGGAAGCGGACGGTCAGCTTGGCCCGGTCCTGCAGTTCATCGATCGAAAGCGCCTGTGAGACGGTGGTCACGTTGGACGTGTCCTCCTGCCACATGACGTCCACGATCTCGATCGGCATCAGCTTGCCCTTGACCCGGGTCTTGCCCAGACTTCGGATCTGCAGCCCGCTTTCCTCGTCGCGCTCGGCGGCGGTGCTGGAGGTGGTGACGATTTGCTGAGCCTTGGCCAGCCCCGCCATCCGCGCCGCGATGTTGACCGCATCGCCGAACACGTCGCCGTTTTCCACCAGCACGTTGCCAAAATGCAGTCCGACCCGAATTGCGATGCCGTGGCGCAACAGGTTCAGATCGCTGGCCATGCGCCGCTGCATGTCGCAACCGGCCAGGATTCCGGCCGCCCCGGTGGGTAGCGTGCACATGATCTCGTCGCCGATCGTCTTGATCACCTGACCGCCGTGCTTCTTGGTCACCTGGGTCAGCGCCGACAGCGTGGTGGAGATGATTTCGCGGGCCTTCACGTCGCCGTGTTGCTCGAACAATTGGGTGCTGCGGCAAACGTCGGCGAACAAAATGGTGACCGATTCTTGCCGGCTCATGAAGATCTCATCCCCTGCTGTCCTAGGTGTTCGATACCGCCGCCCATTATCGCCTCGCCATCGGCGTGGGACAACTCCCCGGCCGCCCGCCGCGTCAGCCCCCTCCCAGCAGCGCCCGCGCGCGCTGGTAGATCTCCTCGGTCCCCGGCAACACGCTGCCGGCGGCGGGCCCCAGCGGCGTGTAGGTGTCCTTTCCGGCCACCCGCCCGCTGCGCCGGTTGGGTGTACGCTCGGCCAGTTCAGCCAGCACTGCTTCGCCGATCCCCCCGCTGCGACGCCCCTCGTCGACCACGAGCACCGCGCCGCACTGGGCCGCGTGCTCGGCCAGCGCTTCGGCGTTCAGCGGCAGCAGCCATCTTAGGTCCATGACTCGGGCGTGAACGCCCAGTTCAAGGCTCAGGCGCTGGGCGACCTTGAGGCTCATCAGCACGCCGTTGCCGTAGGTGACGATCAGCAGATCGCCGGCAAACGGATGGTAGATCCGAGGCTCCCCGAGAGCCAGGCTCTCCTCCGGTGGTGGATACGCGAACAGCCACTCGTTGTCGCCCGACTCCAGCCGGTCCCGGGTCATGTAAAGCGCGATCGGCTCCAGCAGCGCGCAGACGCGCCCGTTTACCCGCGCCAGCGCGGCCATCGTCCGCAGCATCCGCACCGCATCGTCGCCCCGGCTCGGACAGCCGACGATCAGGCCGGGAATGTCGCGCAGCGCAGCGATCGATGAGTCGTTGTGGAAATGGCCGCCGAAGCCCTTCTGATAACCCAGCGAGGCGATCCGCACCACCATCGGGTTGGAAAAGCGCCCGTCGGAAAAAAACTGCAGCGAGCAGGCCTCGCCCCGGATCTGGTCGCAGGCGTTGTGAAAATAAGCCAGGTACTGAATTTCCGGAACCGGCAGCAGGTCCATCAGCCCCAATCCCTGGGCCATGCCGAGGATGGACTGTTCGTCGAGCAGGGTGTTGAACACCCGTCGATTGGTAAACGACTTCATCAGCCCCTTGGTGACCGTGTAAACGCCGCCCTTTTGCGCCACGTCCTCGCCGAACACCAGCGCCTGCGGGTACTTGGCCAGCAGATCGTGGAGCCCGCGGTTCAAATTCACCGCCAGGTGCCGCGGCGGCTGGTTTTCCGGCAGCGCTTCCTCGCCGCCGAACGCGGCGATTCTGGCTTCCCCGTAGTCGCTGCGCCCGGCCTCGGCCGCCACCGCCGCCGGCTCGTACGGCGCCAGCGCGGCCATCACCTCGGCGGCGGTCTTGAGCTTGGGCCGCAACTCCGCCTTGCGCGCGGCCGCGCGGCAGCGCTCGCGGATGGCCTCGTAGCGCGATCTCAGCTCTTCGGCGCCCAGCAGTCCGCAGCTCAGCGCCAGGCGGGCGCTGGCCAGCAGCGGATCGCGAGCCTCGGTGGCGGCCACTTCGGACTCGTCTCGGTACTCGATTTCGAAATCGGTGCCCGCGTGGCCCAGCAGCCGGATCACGTCCAGATGCAAAAAAACGGGGCGGCGCCTGGCGCGGCAATACGCGATCGCCTCTTTGGCGGCATCGTACGCCGCCGGCAGGTCCAGCCCCGGGGCGTGCCGGTATTCGATCGCCGGGCGCCCCCGAATGCTGTGCTCGACCCAGCCGGCGCGGCCCTGAACGGAGATTCCCCACCGATTGTCCTCACAAACGAACAGAATCGGCACCGGCAGGCCCTGGTAGGCCGCCCACTGGGCCGTGTTCAGCGCGCCTTGGGCGGTCGAGTGGTTGATGCTGGCGTCGCCGAAGCTGCACAAAACGATGCTGTCCTCGGGCACCGGCAGGGTGTGGCCGATCCGAGGCGCGTGGGCGATCGCCAGCGCGCAGCCGACCGCCTTGGGCAGATGGCTGGCGATGGTGCTGGTCTGCGGCGGCACCCACAGCGGCCGGCTGCCCCAGACCTTAGGCCGCCCGCCCGCGGCCGGGTCTTCGCTGCTGGCCGCGAACGACAGCGCGGCATCGTAGATCGGATCGATGCGCGAGACCTTGCGCGAGCGCTCCATCATCAGCGCACCGCTGCGGTAGTGTAGAAACGCCGGATCGGTGACTCGGCACAGCCGGCCGAGCACCACGTTGCCCTCGTGGCCGGCGCTGCCGATGGTGTAGAAAACCTTGTTCTCGAGCCGCAGTTCCCGCGCCAGCAGGTCGAGGTGGCGGCTCATCATCTGCGATTCGAATAGATCCAGGAAGGTCACCGGATCGAGGGTCGAGCCGGGCAGTGGCCAGTCGATCTCCCGCACCGGGCCCTCGAAACCCGAGACGAAATCGAGAAAATTGCGATCGACCAGCTTGGCCCGGTTGAGTTGTCTGGCAGCGCCGCCGGCGGCCTGCTCAGCAGCCACGGCTAGCCCCCACGCGGCACGAGTGGCGGGCCGCCTTGCACGCGGTCAAAACGCGTTGTGACCGGTGATTTCCCGGCCGATGACCAGCTGGTGGACCGTTTCGGTGCCCTCGTAGGTGATCACGCTCTCCAGATTGAGCTGGTGCCGGATCGGGCAATGCTCGGTGGTAATGCCGGCGCCGCCGAGCAGATCGCGGGCGTCGCGCGCGATGTCGATCGCCATGCGCACGTTGTTCCACTTGGCCAGACTGACCTGCGCCGGCCGCATCACGCCGGCATCCTTCATCCGGCCGAGCCTGAGCGAGAGCAGCTGGGCCATCGTGATGCGCCGCGCCATGTCGGCCAGTCGGAGCTGGCCGGCCTGGGTCGCGGCAACCGGTCGATTGAACAGAATTCGCTCCTTGCTGTATTCGAGCGCCTCCAGGTAGCACGCGATCGCCGCCCCGATCGGCCCCCAGGTGATCCCGTAGCGGGCCTGGGTCAGGCACGCCAGCGGACCCTTCAAGCCGCGCACGCCGGGCAGCCGGTTGGCCTCCGGCACCCGCACGTTGTCGAAGTAAAGGGCCGAGGTGACGGACGCGCGCAGCGAGAATTTGTGCTTGATCTCGGGCGCCTCGAAGCCGGGCATGTCCTTCTCGACGATGAACCCCTGGATGCCGTCGTCGGTCTTGGCCCACACGATCGCGATGTCGGCAATCGAGCCGTTGGTGATCCACATCTTGGAGCCGGAGAGAATCCAGTCGTCGCCGTCGCGCCTGGCGTGGGTCTTCATGTTGCCCGGATCGGACCCGCCCTGCGCCTCGGTCAGCCCAAAGCAGCCGATCACCTCGGCCCGCGCCATCGGCGGCAGCCAGCGCTCGCGCTGCTCGTCGGTGCCGAAGGCGTAGATCGGGTACATGCACAGGCTGCTCTGGACCGACACGAAGCTGCGCAGACCGGAGTCGCCGCGCTCCAGCTCCTGACACACCAGCCCGTAGCAGACGCTGTTGAGCCCCGCGCAGTCGTATCCTTCCAGCGTCATCCCCAGCAGCCCCAACTCGGCGATTTCCGGGACCAGCTCGGCCGGAAACACGCCTTTTTCAAACGCCTCGGGGATCAGCGGCAGCGCGCGCTCGTCGACGAAGCGCGCCACGGCATCCTGCACCATGCGCTCGTCCTCGGTCAGCTCCGAGCGCACGTCGTACAGGTCGGCTGGCTCAAGGCTGGCGCGCGCGGGGGTCGATTTTTGGGGGGCGGGTTGAACGGCCGACATGGCGGACACCTTGGTTTCTTGTCAATCGGACCATTTTAGCCCGAACCGGGGCCCGGTTGCCGGATATTTCGGCCGCTATTGATTGGCGACGCCGTGCGGCACGTGTCCGGTGGTAACCCGCGAAGAAGCCGACTCGCAGTGACCGGTCTGATCGTCGAAAAAGATGTCGGCACCGAAAGCTTCCAGAAACGGCGCCTTGTCGCGCCCCCCAAGAAACAGCGCCTCGTCGATCCGGATGCCCCACTCGCGCAGGGTCAGGATCACTCGCTTATGGGCCGGGGCCGAGCGCGCGGTGACCAGCGCGGTGCGAATCGGATTGTCCGCGACCGGAAACGAGGACTGGATCCGGTGCAGCGCGGCCAGCACCGGCTTGAACGGGCCGCCGGGCAGCGGGCGGCCGGCGGCCTTGGCTTCGTTGTCGGCAAATGCGGCCAGGCCGCGCTCTTTATAGATGCGCTCGGACTCGTCGGAAAACAGCACCGCGTCGCCGTCGAACGCGATCCGCAGCTCCGGGTGGCTGGTGCCGCGCTTGGCCGAGGGCAGGATCGTGGCCGCGGCGTAGCCGGCCTCCAGCGTCGCGCGGACGTCACCGGCGTGGGCGGACAGGAAAAGCTGGGCGCCGAACGACCGAATATAGGAATCGCGCCGCTTGCCGCCGGTGAACGCGGCCCGCACGATGTCCAGCCCGTGGCGCTCGATCGAGTTGAAGATCCTTAAGCCCGTATCGCCCGAGTTGCGCGACAGCAGGATCACCTCGACCGACTGCCCGCTTTCCGACAGCTCGTTCAAGTGCAGCAGCTTGCGCACCAGATCGAACGCGATCCCGGGCTTCAGC
>JBFGYD010000179.1:0-5580 GCA_041587615.1 Lysobacterales bacterium | reverse complement strand
GCTGGTCCGGCTGAAGTCGGTCGTGGCGGTGATCGCCGCGGGTGGCGGCATCGCCGTGGCGAGCTATTTCGTGAACGGCTTCCTGCTGTCCAGTCTGACTCTGGACTTCAGCGCCTTCTCGCGTTATGTCGCACCCGCGATCGAAGAGACCCTGAAGGCACTGGTCATCGTTTATCTGTTCCGCTCCAACCGTATCGGGTTCTTGGTCGACAGCGCAATCATGGGTTTCGCCGTCGGCGCCGGCTTCGGATTCGTCGAGAACGTCTATTACCTCACCGGCGATTCCGGGGTCGGCGTTTTCATCGTGCGCGGCTTCGGCACCGCCATCATGCACGGTGGGGTGGTGGCGATCTTCGGAATCATCTCTCAGACCCTGACCGAACGCCACATGCGGGTCAACCCGGTGCGATATCTGCCGGGTCTGGGCGGGGCAATCGTTCTGCATTCGCTGTTCAACCATTTCGTCCTGCCACCGATCGAGACGGCGCTTACCTATCTGGTGGTCCTGTCGCTGACTTTGCTCGTTGTCTTTCGCAAGAGCGCAAGCCACCTGCACGAATGGCTAGAACTTGATTTCGATGCCGACGCCAAGTTGCTGGAGCAGATCAAGTCCGGAACGCTGGCGGAGGGCAAGATCGGTGGGTTCCTCAAGGATCTGAAGGAAAGGTTCGAGGGTCCGGTGGTTGTGGACATGCTGTGCTACCTGCGCCTGTACACGGAACTGGCGCTGCGCGCCAAGGGGCTGTTGATGATGCGGGAAAACGGGCTGGAGGCGCCGGTCGGCGAGCGCACCCAGGAGAAATTCGCCGAGTTGGACTATCTCGAGAAAAGCATCGGCAAGACCGGCATTCTGGCGCTGCGCCCGTTCCTCCACCTGACTCGCAAGGACCTCTGGCAACTGTACGTCTTGAGCTGAACCGGCCAACAAACGGGGCAGTCTGCCGGCCACCAACCATTTCCGTGCTGGACCGTATTAAGTATGTGAGGCCGAAGCACGAAACACAGTATCCATGAAGACCCTTGGTATCATTTTCAGCGTTGTCATCGGAGTCCTGAGTCTGATCTACGACCTGTGGTTGGTCCGCGGTGGGCACCTGCACGCCGCAGCTATGCTGGGGTTGGTCGCCTGGATGGCGCTGCTGATGATGGTCTGCGCGCGACCGCGGGGCGCGGCGGGACATGGGGCCGCTGAGTCGGGAGTCGAGTCGCGGCCACCCAAAGGTGAAGTCGACCGGTAACGGGCGCGAGCAATTCGTCGGAGGCTTGGCACGATGACCGCGAGTGGCACGGTCCGACTCGCGTCGCGGCCGCGCCGGGCAGGCGCAGAACCCTGCCTCCTGCCGGCGTTCAGCGCCGTCGCTGTACCATGAGCTCGTGTATCAGGGCGGGCTGGTCGGCGATGATGCCGTTGACGCCCAAAGCCATGAGCGCTTCCAGCTCTTCTCGCGGCGCCGCGCCGGCCGTGATCCACACCGGCCGCCCCAGGCGGTGGATCCTGGTGATCAGTTCAGGATCAGCGCGAATCCAGGCGGGTTTCAGGCGAATGATGTCCGCCCCGGTCGCGACGAACGCGTCGACGCGGTTCGGCCTGCCGATCAGCCCCAGCGTGCGAATGCGCGGGTTTAGGGATCGAAACGTCCGCAAGTCCCTCGGGCTCCTGACCCCCGCGATGACCGTGGCCACCGCACCGTGCCGCTCGGTCAGCGTCACGACTTTCTGCCGGTCAAGAGCCCGGTCGCGCTTGATGTCCAGCAGCAGCTTAACGCCGGTGCCCGAGATCAGCGTGAGCACCTCTTCGTAGGTGGGAATCGTCTCTCCGCGGCCCGCGTCGAGCCGTTTCAGCTCGGCCAGCGTGTGGTGGCTGACCCGCCCGCTGCCGTTGGTGGTGCGATCCAGCGTGCGGTCGTGGATGATTACGACGTGGCCGTCTTTACTGCCGCGCAGGTCGATTTCGAGCACCGGGGCGCCCAACTCCATCGCGTGCCGCAACGCCGCCAGCGTGTTTTCCGGATAGCCCGGCACGATGCCGCCCCGGTGCGCCACGAAGACGATATCCCCGCCCGATGACGAGACCGCGGCCCCGGCGATGACCGCCGCCAGCAACGCGCCTTGCTTCCTGCCCATCGGCTCATCGTACCAGCCCAGCGAATCTCCTGCGGGCCGATGGAGATCGCTTGACGCCCGCGAGTTTCGCGCGCTAGCTTCACGGCGTGGATTCCGGACACCGAATCGGGGCGTTGCACGTCCGCCTGACCGCCGACAGGACCCGCCTGCTTGTTGATTTTTTTTGATCGAGCGCAAGGGTCCGTTCCGAAAAGCTGCGACCTGCTGGTGGTTGGCGCCGGCCCGGCGGGATTGACTCTGGCCCTGGAGGTGGCTCGCGCACGATCCGATTTTTTGGTGGTGATCGCCGAGGCCGGCGGCCTCGAACCACCCCCGCCCGAACTTGGCGACCTGTATGCCGGGCGCAGCCTGGGCGCGCCTTACCCCATCGAGACATCCCGACTGCGCTACTTTGGCGGCACCTCCGGCCATTGGGGCGGCTGGTGCCGGCCGCTGGATTCCAGCGACCTGTTGCCGGCGCCGGCAGGCGCGGGCCCGGGCTGGCCGATTGCGCGCTCGGATTTGTATTCGGCCCTGCAGGCGGCTCACACCTGGTGTGAAATACCGAACTCGAGCTACGACGCCTCGGAGATCCTCGCGCGCCACCCGGGGCGGCTGCTGGATTTGCGTGACAGCGCGCTGTTCGACAACGCTCTTTTTCGCTTCAGCCCGCCGACTCGATTCGGCACCCGCTATCGCCCCGACGTCGAGACCCAGGAAAACCTCAACTGCGTCCTGAACGCCGCCGCCGTCAGACTGCTGATCCGCGACCGGACTTGTGAGGGGGTCCTGATCAAGAGCATCAACGGCGCGGCGCGCGTGATCGAGGCCTCGATGGTGGTGCTGGCGACCGGCGGGATGGAAACGACCCGCCTGCTGCTGCAGACCGCCGCACGACCGGATATCGCCATCGACGGTCTGCGCTCGCCGGCGCTGGGTTCTTATTTCGCCGATCACCCGGGCCTTCGGCCGGGCGAGTTGCTGGCGCCTGCGGGGCTGCGCTATGCCCGCTTCGACGAGCAGACCGGCGCGGTCATGCCGCTGATCGTGCCTCGGCCCAAAGCGATGCAGGAACGAAACTGGATGAACGCCTGCATCGCGCTGAACCCACTACCGGCCGGCGGCGACGACCGCCCGAGCTACGCCGGAAATCCCGGGTTCGGCCTGGCCGGCGAGCACTGGCGATACCGGGTGCACATGATCGTGGAGCCGCATGCCGTGAGTGAGAGCCGAATCACGCTGGACCAGCAGACCGATCGGCTCGGCGTGCCGCGGTTGCGGCTCGACTGGCGAGTCTCCCGCAGGACGATCGAGAGCGGCGTGGCAATTTTCGCGGCGCTGGCGCGTGAACTCGGGCGGCTGGGGCTCGGGCGCGGGCGCATCTTGCCGGTCGACGTCGCCGCGGAGATCGCCGCACCCTCGCATGGTTTTCATCATTTGGGAACGACCCGCATGGCGGATTCCCCCAGCGAGGGCGTCGTCGATCGCAACCTGCGCGTCCACGGCAGCGACAACCTGTACGTCGTTTCCAGTTCGGTGTTTCCGCGTTTCGGTTTCTCGAATCCGACCCTGACCATCGTCGCGCTTGCCTGCCGCGCCGCCGCGCACCTGGCCAACGACCGCTCGAGGGCGGCATGAAACGACGGGCGCTGCTGGCCACGGGCGCGGCCATCGCGGTGGGCGGAGGCTTGATCGTGGCCGGCTTGGGACCGCGACTGCTCGCGGCTCGGAAGCGGGCGCGGTTGCTGCGGGATCTGGGGCCCGGGATCGGCGCGTTGATCGAGGCGGCCGACAGCGCGGGCGCAACCGGCGAGCGGCTGACCGTCCTGGGTTCGAACATGGCGTCCCTGGCCGCGCGTTTGCAGGCCGGTTTGGCGCTGCCGGCGGGCAACATTCCGACTCCCGAGCAGGCGCAGGCATTAGTTTCCGCCGCGATCAGCGATGATTTTGCCAGCGGCCGCGTGATCACGGCTGACGGTTGGGTGCTGTCCGAAACCGAAACCAACTTGGCCCGCCTGCGCTGGCTGGTTTCCGGCAAGGTGCGGACCAAGGGGCCGGCAAAGGAAACTTCGCTCGTCATTACCCAGGTCGAAGACTGGGGCCCGCGACGCATCGTGCAAGGCATGCCGTTCAACGGGGAGCGTGACCACAGCCTGTGGTTCAAGAGCGGCGAGGCCCCACCCTGGCTCGTGGTGCGGGTCGACGGTCGTGACATGCCGACAACCGTCACTTCCGGCGTCATCGCATCCCGCCTGCATGACCGATCGTTGATCTCCGAACCGGGCAAGCACCGCATCGAGTTTTTCGATCCTCCCACGGGTCGGGTCCAGCACGTCGGCGAATTCGAGGTACTGCCAAGGCCCGAACCCTTTAGGCATACCGACGGCTCCGCCTCGGCAATTTTCTGCGCCGTGGAGGCGTGGGGTCCGCCGGAGACGACCGTGGGTGTGGTCCAGAACCCGCAGGCCGACGGCTCGATGGGCCTGTGGATCAAGACCTTCTGCGTACCGCCCGACAGCGCCGTGTTTCTGGGCGACGTCCGACTGGATACGACGATCGTCCCCGACCTCGTCACCGCCAACGTGCCGCCTGACCTACTGCAGAGTCCGGGAACTCATTCGGTCTACATCCGGCACTTCGGGTCGAACGAGCGGCTGCCGTTGGGAGACCTGCGGGTACTGTCCTCCAGGTGAATCCCGACGTGGGGCCGAGGCCTCAGCGTGCGTTCGTGCAGTGGCGTTCGGCGCGGATAGGCGCAACAATCGCGTGATGTCGGCCGGCCACAACAGCAAATTCCGCTTCACGACCGTCACCGCGGTCGTGATAGCGAACATGGTGGGCACCGGGGTTTTCACCAGTCTCGGTTTCCAGTTGCTGGACATCCACTCCGGCTTCGCGCTGCTCGCCCTTTGGGCCGTGGGTGGAATCGCCGCCCTGTGCGGGGCCATGACCTATGCCGAGCTCGGCGCGGCCCTGCCGCGCTCGGGCGGCGAATACAACTTTCTGACCCGTGTTTTTCACCCTGGCGCGGGCTTCGTCTCCGGTTGGGTGTCCGCCACGATCGGCTTCGCGGGGCCGTGCGCGCTGGCGGCGATGACCTTCGCCGCTTACGCAACCTCGGTCGTCGATACCTCCAACTGGCCCTGGGCGCGTCCGGCGCTTGCCGCCGGACTGGTCATCGCGCTCGGCGTTGCGCACGCGTCGAATCACCGCACCAGCGGCGGCACCCAGGTGGTGTTCACGGTGCTGAAGGTCGCGGTGATCGTGGCGTTCTGCATCGCCGCGCTGGTATTCGCCGGCGAACCCCAGCCGCTCGGCTTCCTGCCCACCGCCGGCGACGGCCAGGTGCTCTTCAGCGCCGAGTTCGCCGTCGCGCTGATCTACGTCAGCTATGCCTACACCGGGTGGAACTCCGCGACTTATCTCAGCAGCGAACTCGAGAATCCGCAGCGCACGCTGCCCATTATCCTGTTTGGC
>JBFGYD010000178.1:0-5586 GCA_041587615.1 Lysobacterales bacterium | reverse complement strand
GCGCGCCGCCGCCGGTGCGCTCGGAGGTACTGGACGGCGTCGCGTTCGCAGAAGCCTGGGGGCGGCTCGCAGTGGCTCGCGGAATTCTGCCGTCTTCGCCGCCGCTGCACGCCGCCTGCGCCACCGAGGCCGGCGACGGCGTTCGCTGCCTCGAGGGCCGCGCGCACGCGGCGGAGTTGGTCGCGCTCGAGCGGCCGGTGATCGCCGAGCTGTCCGCGTTCCAGGATCGCTACCTGGTTGTGCAGTTGACCCCGGCCGCGGCGCTGGTGCACTCCGGTGATTATGGCCACAGCGTTCCCCGCTCCGAGTTCGAGCGCGCCTGGAGCGGGCGCTTCTGGGACCTTTGGTGGACACCGGGCTACGTCCCCGATCTGCTGCGCGAGGGCGATCGCGGTCCCGGCGTTCTGTGGGTCAAAGAAGCCGCCGCGCGGGCCGAACCGGCGTTTGTGGCCGATACTCTGGATCCGTATTTCGGTCCGTCTTTGCGCCATTGGGCGCTGGATTTTCAGCGCCGCGCAGGCCTCCGCGAGGACGGCCTGATCGGCCCGGAGACCCTGCGTCTGCTGAGCCGCTTTGCGCGCTCTCCACGGCCCGCCGCGCAGGCCTCGGCCGGTCCCTTGCCGGAGCTGCGCTGAATGTCGCTGATCCTCGAAGCGCTCAAAAAGTCCGAAGCGGAGCGCGGCGGACAAGCTCCAGTCGCGGCCGGGTCCACTGTCGGCACCCGCCGCGGCAGGCACAAGCTCGTGGCTGGGATGGCCGCGATCGCGCTGGTCGGCGCGGTCGCCGGCTGGTGGGGTTCCCGGCAATGGGCCGCGCCGGAAGCGCCCACGACGGCAGACCAACCGACACCGCAGAGATCGGCGAGCGACGCACCCGCCGCGGTCGACGAAGACGCCGCTCGATCCGCCGCCGAGATCGAGGACGCCGACTTTGGATCGGGCCTCGCGGCCGCGTCGCCGACCGAGACCCCGCCCGGGCTCTCCGAGGACGCCCCCGGCGCACCCGCTGACGGCCAGGAGACAGGCGGCGACCCGCCCACCGTTGCGGCACGGGCGCAGGATGCTGCCCCGAGCATCCCGTCGGCGCCGCCAGCGCAACCACGACTGGTGACGGTGGCCGGTCCGTCCCAGTCCGGTCCGGTGCGGCCCGGACCGGCGGTCGCGCCTCCCGCGACAGCCGCTGAGCCCCTTCGGGCCGGCGCCGCGGCCGAGCCCGCCGGCACCCTGCCGCGATTCGACGAGCTTCCCGGGTTAGGCGCCGAATTCGGTAAGCTGAAGCTGAACATGCTGGTTTACGCGACCCGGCCGGAGGCGCGCTTTGCGCTGATCAATCTGCGTCGCTTCGAAGAGGGAGATCAGCTCGAGCCAGGGCTCCAACTGAAGGAGATCCGCCGCGACGGGGTGGTTCTGAGCCTGCGCGGGCAGGACGTGCTGCTGCCCAGCGGGCACTAGTGGCCTGTAACACCCAAACTATGAGTGCCTGCGCGCGCCTCGAACGCGATGGCCGTGTTGCGCCTCCTCCCGTGGAGCCTGCCACTGCTCGTCGGCGCGCCTTGCCCTCGCGTCCGACGCATCACGCAGCCACTAGCACTTTGAGTGTTACAGTCCACTAGTGAGCCCGTAGATTGCATGAGTAGGAAGTTCAAATCGCGTCGCCGTTTCTACCCGCGCAAGCGTCGCTTCGTTCCTTGGGGCGGGCTCGCGATTGCGCTGCTGGCGTTGTTGACCGCGGCGTTTCAGGCCTATTCGGGCTGGATGCCCGAGACGCTTTTACGCTGGGGCCTGGCGCCTGATCGGTTTTGGTCGGAACTGGCTCGCGCCGACCACTGGTGGCTCACGGAGGAGTCCGCCACCCCGGTGGTGGCGCTGTTTTTCCACGCCGGCTGGGCCCATTTGCTCGGCAACCTGGTGTATTGGTCGCTGTTTGCGCCGCGGGTGGAGCGCCGCCTGGGCCCGCTGGCGTTCCTGCTACTCGTGCTGAGCTGCGGCGCCCTGGCCAACGTCATAGCCGCCTGGCAGGTTCCGGCGGCCAGCACGCCGATCATCGGCCTCAGCGGCGCCGTGTCGGCCCTGCTGGGCGCCTATCTGGGGTTTTTCCCGCGCAGCCGGATCGGGATCATTCTGCCGTTAGGGCTCTATCTCCAGTTCATCCGCATCCCGGCCACGATCCTGATCGGGTCGTGGTTCATTTTTCAGGTGTTATACACTCTGATTGCGGCGTCCGCGGGGACGGTGGCCTGGTGGACCCATATCGCGGGATTCGTCAGCGGGTTGGTGCTGGCGCTGCCGCTGCGGCTGATGCAACGGCCGCTCGGCGATTTGCCGCCTTTCGTGGATCGTTAACGACACTCATCATGGCTGACAAGAAGCTCTACAAAGTCATTTTTCACAACCACGGCAAGGTCTACGAGTTGTATGCCCGCAGCGCTGGCTCGAGCGGACTCTACGGATTCATCGAAGTGGCGGAGCTGGTATTCACCGAAGGCGATGGATTGGTCATCGACCCGACCGAGGAAAAGATGCGTGACGAGTTCAAGGAGGCGAAGGCCCTGCACCTGCCGATACACAGCGTGATTCGGATCGAAGAGGTGGAAAAGCGCGGCGCCTGCCTGATTCGGGACCGCGAGAGCGGCGAGAAAATTACCCCTTTTCCGGTCCAGCCCTCGACCCGGTCGAAAAACTAGCTAGGGTTTCTGCTCCAGCTTGCCGAGGATCTGCACGCCTTTGAGCACCGCCAGCGCCCGGTACAGCGGGTAATCGCGGTCCGACAGCTCGCGCTCCCGTTGCCCGCTCAGACCCGTTTCAGCCGCCAGATCGGCGGTCGGCGCCGACGCCTCGGTCGCGTTTCCGGCGAGCCGGCCGGAAAGGTCGATGTCCGGGCGGATGCCTTCGGTTTGAATCGAACGCCCGGACGGCGTGTAGTAGCGCGACGTGGTGAGTTTGATCGCACCGCCGTTGCGCAGCGGCAGCACGGTCTGGACCGAACCCTTGCCGAACGTGGTCTGTCCCAGCACGTAGGCGCGACCGTGATCCTGCAGCGCGCCGGCCAGGATTTCCGACGCCGACGCGGTTCCCTCGTCGACCAGCACCGCGATCGGCGCCCCGCGCAGGCGATCTTCCGGGGCCGCGTTGTAGCTCATCAGCGAGCCCTCGCGGCGGCCTTGGGTGGTGACGATCAGGCCTCGTTCGAGGAACAGATCGGCGATCTCGACCGCCGCGTTCAGCACGCCCCCCGGATTGGCGCGCAGGTCCAGCACCAGACCCTCGAGCGGTTCCGCGGCGAGCGCCTCGATGCGGTCCAGCTCGTCGCCGACGGCCTCAGCGGTATGGGTCTGAAAGCTGATGATCTTCAAATAGGCATAGCGGTCTTCCAGCAGGCGGCCCTCCACGCTGGCTACCGCGATCAGTTCCCGCGTGATCGAAACCTGCCGCGGGTCCGCTTCGCCCGGTGCGGCGAGGGTCAGGGTGACCGCGGTTCCCGGCTCCCCGCGAACCCGATGGATGACCGCGTCCGGGTCGCTCCGGGACACCGCCGCCTCGTCGACCGCCCGAATCGTCTCGCCGGCCACGACTCCGGCCCGGTCGGCCGGGCCGCCGGCGACGATCTTGACCACGGTCAGGTCGTCGCCGCGCCACTCGACTTCGATCCCGATCCCGCCATAACGACCGCTGGTGTCAGCCTCCAGGTCGGCAAACTGCTCGCGATTCAGGTAGGCGGTATGCGGATCCAGGTTGGCGAGCATCCCGCGGATCGCGTCCTCCAGCAGCTGGCGGTCGCTGGTTTCGTCGACGTAATCACGCTGCACGTGACCGAGGACGTCGGCGAACGTGCGCATGTCGTCTAGCGTCAGTTCGAGCGTATCCTCTTCGCCGGCCGCCCCCACTCCGAGCGTGATCAGCAGCAGGAATACACTCCGCAGGCCGAACGTTACCTGGGCTAACGCCACGCGATAGGTCCTCTCAATTCTTGACCCACTCATTATAGACCGCGTCAGGGGCATCTTGATCGCGCGTCGGCAGATCGCGCAAAAATCGGGATAGCGTCGGCCGCTCGTGCGGCCGCGGTCTTTAAACCGCACGCGTTCCTGATGCACAATAGGCCGCGGCATGCATCCCCATCTCTCCACGAAGCCGATTCCCACGCGGGAACGACTGATCTTTGCGCTCGACGTCAGCCGCGGGGACGACGCCCTTGCACTGGTCGAAGAGCTGGGCGATTCGATCGATTTTTATAAGCTGGGCCTGGAGCTGTTTCTCAGCGGCGACTACCTGTCAGTACTCGACGCACTGGCGCGGCGTGGCAAGAAGATCTTCGCCGATTTGAAGCTGTTTGACGTGCCGGCAACGGTGGCGGCCGCCGTGCGCCAGCTCGACCGGCTGCCGGTGACTCTGACCACGGTGCACGGCAACGACGGCATGCTGCGAGCCGCCGCCGAAGCCGCGACCCGGGTCCAGGTCCTGGCAGTGACCGCGCTGACCAGCCTCGACCGCGGCGATCTCGACGACCTGGGATTCGATTGCCGAATCGAGGAGCTGGTGCTGTCGCGGGCCAAGCGCGCGCTCGCGGCCGGCTGCGCTGGCGTCATCTCCTCCGGGCTCGAAGCGAGCCGCTTGCGCGGCCACCTGGATCGGCGCCTGCTGATCGTGTGTCCGGGTATTCGTCCGCTGGCCAATGTCGACGACCAAAAGCGCACGGTGGACGTGGCGCAAGCGTTCATCAACGGGGCCGACTACATCGTCGTCGGGCGGCCGATTCGAAACGCGCCCCGTCCGCGGGAAGCGGCCGCGGCCATCCAACGCACGATCGCCGCGCTGTTCAACCCCGACCACGATCCGGCGGGGAGCGACCGACGCGGCGCCTCTTAGCTTGCGACGCATTATTGAAGTATTGCATTATGAATGCAATGTAAGTTATTATTTTTTATTGATAACAATAAAAACAAGCAAAAGACGAAAAAGAGGATCGGAGTTGGGACCGCCCTGCGGGGCGCGCCCCACAACTAAACCCCGGCCACGCGCCGGGGTTTTTTTTGACGCGAACGCAGAGGCAAGCCGCCTCGTCAGGGTCCCAGGTCGAGGTTGAGATCGATGTCCGCGTGCAACAGGTCCTTGTCCTGGAGAATCCGCGCGATGTCGGCCGGGTCGAGTCGTCCGGCAATGTTTACGAACACCGCTTCGTCGGACGATTCCATCGCAATGACGGTAATCCCGTGAATTTCGTCCTGCGATCCCTTGACCATGACCTGCAGCCATTGACTCGCCTCGCGCACGCGGGCGAATTCCTCCCAGCCTTCGGCCTCTAGCTGCTGCGCCAGCGCCCGCGCCTGGTCGACGAAGCCCGCGTCATCGAGGCGCACGACCCGCACGCGGATGCTGTCGATGCTGCTCAACAGCGCCGCATGCTTGTCGCCGCTGTGCGCCGCGGCCGCGCGCGCCCAGCCGAGCAGCCAGCCGCCGACGCGCACGTCCACCAACACCTCGGCTTGATCCGGGCCCACCAGCCGGTCGAGATCCACGAAACCGGGATGTTCTTGCTGGCCCGTCGCGCCGCCGCCGAAGCCGAGCAGGAGCAGTCCGCCGAGGGTCG
>JBFGYD010000177.1:0-5607 GCA_041587615.1 Lysobacterales bacterium | reverse complement strand
GTGCCGCCCGGCAGGCACGAAAACACGGCGTCGCCCGGGCTTCATCGGACGCCGCGGCGGCGATCGAGGAGTCCGAGGCCGACACCGTTGTCGTGGCCACCCGCCACGACAGCCACGCCGAATACGCGCTGCGCGCGCTGCGCGCCGGCAAGCACGTGTTTTGCGAGAAGCCCCTGTGTCTGTCCCTGGAGGACCTCGAGGAAATTCAACAGGAAATCGAGGCGCGACCCGGGCAACTGCTGATGGTGGGATTCAACCGCCGGTTTGCCCCGCATACGCTGAAGATCCAACGATTGCTGTCGAGCCTCGAGGACCCCAAAAGCCTGGTCATGACGGTCAACGCCGGCCCGATCGCGGCGGAGCACTGGACCCTCGATCCGATCGCCGGCGGCGGCCGCCTGGTCGGCGAGGGCTGTCACTTTATCGACCTGATGCGCCACCTGGTGGGCGCGCCGGTGCTCAACTGGCACGTGACGGCCCTCGTTCGCGGCACCGATCACGGCGCCACGCTCGGTCTCCAATTCGAAGACGGGTCGGTCGGGACACTGCACTACCTGACCAACGGTCACCGCGCTTATCCGAAAGAGCGACTCGAGGTGTTCTGCGCCGGGCGCGTGCTGCGGCTGGACAATTTCCGCCGCCTTAAAGCCTGGGGCTGGGCCGGGAGTTCGGGCATGAAATCGTGGCGACAAGACAAGGGGCACAAACACTGCGTTCAGGCTTTTCTGACCACCGTTCGGCGGGGCGGTTCGGCGCCGATCCCGGCAGCCGAGATCATTGAGGTGAGCCGCCTCAGTATCAGAGTGCAGCGTGAACTCAGCTAGTTCAGTAACGCGGCGAACCAAACTGAATCTGTTGGCTGGATCGGTGATTTTTTCGCTATTGCTGGCCGAAATCGTGGTCCGCGTGGTGGCTTCTCAGAATCTAAGCGGAAGCTGGCGCATTGCGACAGATTTTTCGTCGAGCCGAGGCGATTTTCGGGCAGGAGGACATTGCGTTTCACGAGGCAGCTTCCGACGTCGCCGGAGCGCGACTAGAAGACCCCCAAGCGTACATGATCGCGGGCGATGGGCACCCTGACGAGTTGGGACATGAGCTCATCGCAAACGCCGTCTGGGACCATTTTCTGAGGAGCGAATTGGTCAATTTTTGCAATCGCAGGTCCGATTGCGGGCAAGCGACATCCGACGGCCCCGTCGCTACGAGTCAATGACCCCAACGCGTATGGCGCTCGCCAGATACTGGCACACGGTGCGCTATCTGCGCGCCAGGCAGATGTGGGGACGGCTCTGGTTCAGGCTGTACCGGCCGCGGCCGGAACTCGGGCCGGCGCCTCCCCTTCGATCGGTCGAAGCCCGCTGGCAAGGCTGCGCTCGAGCGCCGGCTTTGGTCGCCGAGAACAGATTCCGGCTGCTGAATACAGAGCGGGAGGTGTCTGCTGCCGAGGACTGGAATCGCGACTCTTGGGAACGGCTGTGGCTTTACAACCTGCATTATTTCGACGATCTGGTGGCCGACGGGGCCGAGCGGCGCGTGCATTGGCATCGGAACCTGATCGGACGCTGGATATCCGAAAATCCGCCCGCCCGGGGCGTCGGCTGGGAGCCGTATCCGACCTCGCTGCGGATCGTCAACTGGGTCAAGTGGTCGTGGCGTGGTCATGCGCTGGACGAACCAGGAGTTCACTCGCTGGCGATTCAGGCGCGCTGGCTTGACCGGCGGCTGGAATTTCACCTGCTCGGCAATCACCTGTGGGCCAATGCCAAGGCGCTGGTTTTTGCCGGCGCCTTTTTCGATGGGTTCGAGCCAGACCGCTGGCTCCAGCGCGGGCTCGAGCTGATCCGGCGGGAACTCGCCGAGCAGATCCTGCCCGACGGCGCCCACTTCGAGTTGAGCCCGATGTATCACGCGATCGTGCTCGAGGACCTGTTGGATCTGGCGCAGCTGGCGAAGATCGCCCCCGGACTGATTCCGGCGCCGGACGCCGAGCGATTCCGGGCGCTGGCCGGGCGAATGCTCGAATGGCTGGTGTCGATGACCCACCCCGACGGCGAACCGGCCTTTTTCAACGACACTGCCATCGGGGTCGCGCCGAGTCTTTCCGAGCTTACCGACTACGCGATCCGCTTGGGAATCCTGCCGCCGCCGGACGAGCTAGCCGCGCTCCGCCTGCTACCCGACTCGGGCTACGCGCGTCTGGACGCGGGGACCGCGAGCCTGATCGCGGACGTCGGTCGGATCGGGCCGGACTACCTGCCCGGACATGCCCACGCCGATTGCCTTAGTTTCGAGCTGTCGATCAACGGTCGGCGGGTGCTGGTCAACGCCGGAATATCGACCTATGAGATGGGAGAGGAGCGGCAATGGCAGAGGGGAACGGCGGCCCACAACACGGTGGTCGTGGATGAGGCCGATTCTTCGGAGGTCTGGTCGGGCTTTCGGGTGGCGCGGCGCGCCCGGCCGCTCGAAGCGGCCTGCGCGCGGGAAGGAAACACGCTGCTGCTGAAGGCCGCGCACACCGGTTATCGGCGGTTACCGGGCCGCGTTTGTCACCGGCGCCGCTGGGCGCTGTCGGCGGCACAGCTCGTCGTCAGCGACTTCTTGACCGGGCATTTCGACCACGCGGTCGCGCGCTTTCGGCTGCACCCGGATTTCAATTTGACGGCACGATCGGATCGTGACGGTCGGATTCAGGGCCCGGGCATTTCGGTGACCTGGCGCGCGAGCGGGCCGGTACGCGTGGTCGACGAAACCTGGCATCCCGGCTTCAACCGCTCGCTTCCTTGTCAGGTGATCGAGCTGCCGCTGACTGAGGCTACCTCGGAGCTGCTGCTGAACTGGGAATGAAAATCCTGTTCCTGTCCGATAATTTTCCGCCCGAGAGCAACGCGCCGGCCACGCGGCTCTACGAGCACGCGGTGCGCTGGGTGGGGGATGGGCATGAGGTGACGGTCGTGACCTGCGCGCCCAATTTTCCGGAAGGCATTGTGTACGAGGGCTATCGGAATCGCTGGCGCCAGATCGAGACCGTTGACGGCATTCGGGTGGTGCGGGTCAAGACCTACATCACCGCCAACGAGGGATTCCTGCGGCGCACGCTCGATTACTTGAGCTTCATGTTTTCCGCGGTTGTTTTCGGGACGTTCGAACGACGCCCCGACGTGGTCGTCGCGACGTCGCCGCAGTTCTTCTGTGCGCTGGGCGGCTGGCTGCTCTCGGTGTTGAAGCGGCGCCCGTTCGTGTTCGAACTGCGGGACCTGTGGCCGGCCTCGATTGTTGCCGTCGGGGCGATGCGCAGCAGGCGGACCATCGCGCTGCTGGAGCGCCTGGAGCTGTTTTTGTACCGCCGCGCCCGCGTCATCGTCTCCGTGACCGAGTCGTTCCGTGACGATCTGATTTCTAGAGGCATCGCGGCGGACAAGATCCGGGTGGTGATCAACGGGGTTGACCTGGAGCGTTACGCGCCGGCGCGGCCCGATCCGGAACTGGTTCAGACCCTCGACCTCTGCGGTCGCTTCGTGGTCGGTTATCTCGGCACCCACGGCCTGGCCCACGCGCTGGACCGCGTGCTGGACGCGGCGGCACTGCTCGATTCCAGGGAGGAGATCGCGTTTCTGCTCGTCGGCGGTGGCGCGCAGCTTGCGCGAATCCAGGCGTTGCTGCTGGAGCGAAGGCTTAAGCGCGTGCGGCTTCTGGGACGCCAGCCCAAGGCGATGATGCCGCGGCTGTGGAGCCTGTGCGACGTCGCGCTGATCCCGCTGCGCGACCAACCGGTGTTCGCCACCGTGCTGCCGTCGAAGCTGTTCGAGGCGATGGGTATGGGGATACCGGTGATCGCCAGCCTGCCGGCAGGCGAGGCCACCGAACTGGTCGAGCGAACCGGCTGCGGCGTGTGCGTGCCTCCGGAGCGGCCCGAGGCTCTGGCCGAGGCCATCGTCGGGCTCGCCGACGATCGTGAGCGTCTGGCAAATCTCGCGGCGGCGTCCCGCGCCGCGGCTCCGGAATATTCGCGTGACCGGCAGGCCCGGCGCATGGTCGAGTTACTCCGGGATGCGGCGCGCGGATCTCATCGGCCGGAGGAGAGCTAAAGTCAGAATCGGTTCACAGTTTGCTGGCGCCGCTGCCGGTATGGTTCGGCACAGTGCCCCGGCGACACGTCAGCGTCCGGATCGAGTGCCGGCAGAATGCGGGCGCAACGTTTTTTTGAATGCGTGTGACTTGGCCCCGCTCCGCGGGGCATTTTTTTTGGCACCACGCTCACGCCGTTTGAGAGCGCGGGCTCGCTGCTGCTGGCATCCTGGCTGGGCCTCGACGACAATGAGCCGCGTGGCACCACCGCGTCGAGCGCCGATCATCGAAATCACCGTTCAGGATGGGAGCACGGATCGACGGATCCTGTGGGGCGGCACCGTCCGCGGGGCCGCGTGATGCCGGAATTTTCAGAACTGGCGCAGGCGGCGGCCATCGGTTTTGCAGTGTCGGCGCTGTTGATTCAGGTGTTCGCGCACGCGGCGCGCCGGATCGGCCTGGTCGATCAGCCGCACGCGCGTAAGCTGCATGCCGAGCCGGTGCCCCTGGTCGGCGGACTGGGAATCTTCTCGGGCATCATGTTCGCGCTGCTGATGAGCGGGATTCCGCTCGGTCATTACCGCGCGCTGATCGCCGGCAGCGCCGCGCTGCTGATCGTCGGCGTGCTCGACGATTTACACGAGCTGAGCCCCCGCGCGCGCTTCGTCGCGCAGATCCTGGCGGTGCTGTTGATGGCGGGGTGGGGCGGGGTCCACCTTGCAAGCTTCGATCAGTTGCTGGGTCCGTGGGCGCTGGATCTGGGCTGGCTGGCGATCCCGGTGACGGTGTTCGCCGCAGTTGGCGTCATCAACGCGATCAACATGGTCGACGGTATGGACGGCCTGGCCGGCACCGTGATTCTGATCTGCCTGTTGGGCTTAGCGGTGGCCGGTGACCTCCGCGACAGCGGGCGCCATTTGGCGCTGATCGTCGTCAGCGCCGCCGGCGTGTGCGCGTTTCTGATGTACAACGTCCGCTGGCGCGAGGCGAGCCGGGTGTTTCTCGGCGATGCCGGCACCTTGAGCATCGGATTCGTGCTGGCTTGGCTGTTGATCGACCAGTCTCAGGGACCGTCCGCGGTGATCCATCCGGTGACCGCGTTGTGGCTGCTGGCGGTGCCGTTGCTTGATGCGGTGTTCGTCATGATCAATCGGATGCGACGGTCGCGGTCGCCGTTTCTGGCTGGCCAGGACCACCTCCACCATCTGTTCCTACGGGCCGGATTCACGGTCAACCGCACCCTGCTGGCGATCGCGGCGCTGGCCCTGGTGCTGGCCGCGCTGGGCCTCCTGGCTCAATGGCTCGGAATACCCCAGTATTGGCGCTTCGCCGGCTTTGCCGCGCTCAGCGCGAGCTACTACACGATTCTGCATCGCGCCTGGTCTCGGCGTCGCTGGCTGGGACGCGACGTAAACGGCGCGGCAGCACCCACCTGATGGGGGGCCGCAACCGGGCCGCCTTCCTTGCTTATCTGGCGTTGCTGGCCTGGTTGCCGCTGCCGCTGGGTAGCAATCGAGAATGGGCCTGGCTGCCGGCGGC
>JBFGYD010000176.1:0-5655 GCA_041587615.1 Lysobacterales bacterium | reverse complement strand
GCCCGGGTCGCGGCGCTTTGATCGGAGCTCTTCCACGTGTTCAGCACGTGCGTTTTGAGTCCGCTGAAGCTGAAATCGAGCCCGGGACGATCGGTCATCGGGCGCGGGAACGCGTACGCGGAGTCGTCTCCGTCAAGCGCCAACTCGGCCAGCGCCGGACCGCCGGGATAGGGCAGGCCGAGCACTTTGGCGGTCTTGTCGAACGCCTCCCCGGCGGCATCGTCCAGGGTTTCGCCGAGCACCCGATAGCGGCCGTAGTCGCCGACTTCGACCAGCATCGTGTGGCCGCCGGATACCAGCAGCGCCACGAACGGAAACGAGGGCGGCTCCGGCTCCAGCAGCGGCGCCAGCAGGTGGGCTTCCATGTGGTGGATCTCGATCGCCGGAATGCCGCGCGAAAACGCCAGCGCGCGGGCGGTGCAGGCGCCTACCAGCAGCGCCCCGATCAAGCCCGGGCCGGCGGTGTACGCCACCGCATCAAGATCGTCGAGCCCGAGTTCGAGCTCGGCCAGCAGGCTTCGCAACAGCGGGGTCAGCTTGCGCACGTGATCGCGCGCCGCCAGCTCCGGCACGACCCCGCCGAATTCGGCGTGGACCGGCGTCTGGCTATACAGCCGGTGGCCGAGCAGGCCGGCCTCGCGGTCGTACACGGCCACCCCGGTCTCGTCGCAAGAAGTCTCTATGCCCAGAACTTTCACCGCGGAATTGTCGCATCGCGCCGGGGCTAAACCAAGCGACGGCTGTTGAATCATTACGAAGTTGCTCGTACACTTGTCGGCCCCCGATGGTCAAAAAATTCCAGACTCGCCGTCGCAAACTCACACGGGAGGGGTCGCCTCGATGAATCGCCATCTCTGGTTCGCGCTGTTCGCCGTTGCCGCCCTGGCGGGTTGCCAAACGGCGCCGCCGCAGCCGGTCGATGAACAGTTGGTGGCCTCGCAGGCGGTGGTGGATTATTTCGATGACCCCGAAGTCGAACAGGTCATCGCCGGTCAGGGCAACGACGTGAAATGCGTGCGCCACCGGCGCGTTGGAACGCATCTTATCGTCCGGGTGTGTCGGACCAAGGCCGAGTGGGCCAAAGTCAAGGAACAAGAGCGGGAAAACGCGCAAAAAATCCGCGACCGCTGCCTGGTCGCACCGGATGATCTGTGCGGGGGTCTTGGCCGTTTTTGATCCGTTTTCCCGATGACCCCGGGCGGGTCGGCATTTTTTTCTTTGCGCTGGCGGCCAAAAACCAACTAAAATGGGCGTTTTGCCGCGCTGCACTGGGCGCGGCGCTCAGATTTTAGTGGAGCCAATATGCCAAGTGTGAGAGTTCGGGAAAACGAACCGTTTGAATTCGCGCTGCGAAGGTTCAAAAGATCCTGCGAAAAAGCGGGCGTTTTGTCCGAAATGCGGCGCCGAGAGTATTACGAAAAACCCACCCAAGAACGCAAGCGCAAGAAGGCCGCCGCCGTTAAACGGCACCTGCGCCGGATTTCACGCGATACGATCCGTCGCCAGCGTCTCTACTGAGCCCGTCCGCTCGTGGCGAGCGAACTCAAATCCCGCCTGCAGACCGACATGACGGCCGCCATGAAAGCGGCCGACAAGCAGCGCCTGGGCACGATCCGCATGGCGCTTTCCGAGATCAAGCAGCGCGAAATCGACCAGCGGACCGATCTGGATGACGATCAGGTGATCGTGGTGCTGGACAAAATGGTCAAGCAGCGGCGGGACTCGCAGGCGCAGTTCGAGGCGGCCGGCCGGTCCGACCTGGCGGCTACCGAGGCGGCCGAAATCGAGGTGCTGCAGGAGTACCTGCCCCAAGCGTTGGAGGCCGACGAACTCGAGCAACTGGTGCGCGCGACGATCGACGCGGTGGGAGGCGAGTCGATGCGCGACATGGGCAAGGTCATGGCCGCGCTGCGCCCGCAGGTTCAGGGGCGGGCGGATATGGGCCGGGTCAGCCAGCTGGTGAAAACCCGACTGCAACCCCCGGGCTGACCGGCGCCGCGGACGTGGCCGGCCGCATTCCCCAGAGCTTTATCGACGAACTCCTGGCCCGGGTCGACATCGTCGGCGTGGTCGAATCCCGGGTCAGTCTGAAAAGGGCCGGTCGGGAGTACCAGGCCAACTGCCCGTTTCACGACGAGAAAACCCCCTCCTTTACCGTCAGCCCCGCCAAGCAGTTCTATCATTGCTTCGGCTGCGGCGTGCATGGCACCGCGATCGGCTTTTTGATGGAGTACGACCACCTCGGATTTCTCGACGCGGTCGAGGAGCTGGCGCAAAGCGTCGGCCTGAAGGTGCCCCGCGAAGCGGCGCGTCGCGACGACGGCCTGGACGCGGTATTCGAAGTGCTGGCGCGGGCCGATCGTTATTATCAGCGCCAACTGCGCGAGACCCCGGCGGCGGTCGAGTACCTGAAACAGCGCGGCATCAGCGGCGAGGTTGCCAAGGCGTTCGCCGTCGGCTACGCGCCGGACCGCTGGGACGCGCTCCTCGGGGTACTTGGGGGCGACCGGAGCGGAGTCGAAGCGCTGGAAAAGGCGGGGCTGGTCTCCCGCCGCGACGACGGCGGCCACTACGACAAGTTTCGCGGGCGCATCATGTTTCCGATTCACGATACCCGCGGGCGGCCGATCGCGTTTGGCGGGCGGGTGCTGGCCGACGGCGACGGTCCTAAGTACCTGAACTCGCCGGAAACGCCGCTGTTCCACAAAGGCCGCCAGCTCTACGGCCTGTTCCAGGCGCGCCAGGCGCGGTCGCGATTGACCCGGCTGGTGGTGGTGGAAGGCTACATGGACGTGGTCTCGCTGGCGCAGTTCGGGCTGACCGAGACGGTCGCAACCCTCGGCACGGCGACCACCACCGACCAGGCCGAGATCCTGTTTCGCAGCGCTCCGGAGATCGTGTTTTGCTTCGACGGCGACCGCGCCGGACGCCAGGCGGCGCTGCGTGCGATGGAGGCGGTGCTGCCCCGCTTGCGCGACGGACGTCAGGCTCGTTTTTTGCTGCTGGCCGAGGGCGAGGATCCCGACAGCGCGGTGCGCGCGCGCGGCGTCGAGGAGTTTCGGGCGGCGCTCGAACGGGCCACGGCGCTTTCTGACTTCTTCTTCGCTCACTACCGCGCGCAAGTTGACATGCACACGCTCGATGGGCGCGCGCGGCTGGTCGAATTATGCCGTCCGGCGCTCAATCGAATCCCGGACGGAGTGTTTCGCGACATGATGTTCGAACGCCTGGCGGAGTTGGCACGCACGCAGGTCCCGGTGCGCCCCGCCGCGGCCCCCCGCGTGCGGCGCGGCGACGGAGCGGGCCGGCCCAGTCTGGTGCGTTTGGCGGTCGGTATTTTGGTGCAGCAGCCGACGGTCGCTGCCGGGATCGGGGACGTCGAGGACTTGGCCGACCTGGAAAAGCCGGGGATCCCTCTGCTGCTGGAGCTGATCGCCTGGTGCCGAAATGCCCCCGACGCCACCACCGCTCACGTTCTGGAGCATTTTCGCGGTCGTCCCGAGGAGCGCCACCTGGCGAAACTGGCCGGTTCGTCGCTGCTGGCCGAGGGTCACGACTTGGCCGGCGAGTTCGAATGCGTCCTCGAGCAGCTCCGCCGGGAGCGGCGGCGCCAGCGGCTCGCGGCGTTGCAGCGTCGAGTCGAGGAAACCGGGCTCGGGGCGCTGTCGGCCGATGAGAAGCGCGAGATGACCGAACTGCAGCGCGCCGGCAGCGGACCGAAATCGGCGCGCGGGGCCGCGGGACGGCAAGTAAAAAAATAATTTAAAAATCGTTGAATTTTGGAAAATTTGCCCTACATTGAAGGGGCAAGAAGAAAAGCGGTCCGCTGGAATGGATCGCCAATGCAGAAAGGTCGCTGCGCCGATTGACAACAAATCTCGAACCGGGTTCGACGATTAATTTGAGACGCTCTGGCGTCACTCCACCTATCAGCGACGACGAATACGGACGGCCTCGAACGAAGACCGGAGGATGCCCTAGGTATGGCTCTGGCAGAGGTCTTTTGAATGGTCCGGGGAGCCCTCGTGGCAACCCCTGGACAACAACTTGATGTGCGCCCGGGTGGTAAGCGGACGCCGGCTGAGGTGGTGAGGCGAAAGTGCCGAAAATAATGCGACAGAACCAGCAATCGCAGCTCAAGCTGTTGATTTCTCGTGGCAAGGAGCAGGGCTACCTGACCTACTCCGAGGTCAACGATCATCTGCCCGACGACATCGTCGATCCGGAGCAGATCGAAGACATCATCAACATGATCAACGACATGGGCATCCAGGTGCACGAAGAGGCGCCGGATTCGGACGCCCTGTTGCTCAACGACAGCAGCTCGACGACCGACGAGGCAGCGGCCGAAGAAGCCGCCGCGGCGCTGGCTGCGGTCGATTCCGAAATCGGCCGCACCACCGACCCGGTGCGCATGTACATGCGCGAAATGGGCACCGTCGAGCTGTTGACGCGTGACGGCGAAATCGCGATCGCCAAGCGGATCGAGGAAGGCCTGCACCAGGTCCTGGGGGCGTTGAGCAAGTACCCGGCCACGATCGAGAGCCTGCTCACCGGATACGGCAACTACGTGGCCGGCGAGCAGCGCCTGAACGAAATCCTGGTCAAGTTCGTCGATCCCAGCGATCTGGAGCCGGTCGCGATCCCGACCCCTCCGGCCCGCACCGGCAACGGCGGGGCCGCGGTCAAGAAGTCCAAGTCCGACGACGATGACGACGAGGTGGTCGAGGACCTGGGTCCCGATCCGGAGGAGGTAGCGCGCTGTTTCGGGTCGATGATGAAGGGCTTTCACAAATTCCTGCGCGCGACCGAGCGCTACCCCTTGGACGACTCCAAGGTACTGAAGATCCGCGAGCAGATGGCCGAGATTTTTGCCGGCATGAAGCTGACCCCGCGGATCATCGACAGCTTCACACTGCGGCTGCGCGGCGACGTATTCCGCCTGCGCAGTCTCGAGCGTGCGATCATGAACATCTGCGTGAACGAGGCGCAGATGCCGCGGCGCATGTTCATTCGCTCGTTCGTCGAAAACGAGACCAACCAGGAGTGGGTCGAGCAGCATATTCGGGCCAAGCAGAAGTACTCGCACACGCTGAAAGTAAGGTCTGACGAGATCCGCGGCCTGCAGGCGCGGCTGGCCAAGCTGGAACACGCGATCAAGGTCACGATCCCGGAACTGAAGGACATCAACCGTGAGATGTCGATCGGCGAAGCCAAGGCGCGGCGGGCCAAAAAAGAGATGGTCGAGGCCAACCTGCGGCTGGTAATCTCGATCGCGAAAAAATACACCAACCGCGGGCTCCAGTTCCTGGATCTGATCCAGGAGGGCAACATCGGCCTGATGAAGGCAGTGGACAAGTTCGAGTACCGGCGCGGGTACAAGTTCTCCACCTATGCCACCTGGTGGATTCGCCAGGCGATCACCCGCTCGATCGCCGACCAGGCGCGCACGATTCGGATTCCGGTGCACATGATCGAGACGATCAACAAGCTCAACCGGATCTCGCGCCACATGCTGCAGGAGATGGGCCGCGAGGCCACCCCGGAAGAGCTGGCCCAGCGGATGGAGATGCCGGAGGACAAGTTCCGCAAGGTGCTCAAGATCGCCTAGGAGCCGATCTCGATGGAAACGCCGATCGGCGTCGACGAAGACTC
>JBFGYD010000175.1:0-5694 GCA_041587615.1 Lysobacterales bacterium | reverse complement strand
CGCCGGCCGGCTGCCGTCGCTGGCCCAGGCCGCCATCACGTTGACGCCGGGTGTGGATATGTCGGGCTTGAGCACGTCGAAGGCGGTGTTGGGTCCGCGCGAGCTGAAGCCCGCCACCACGTCGCCGTTGGCCGGGTCCAGGTTGACCGAGAAGCCGCTGATGGTAGCGACCGGATTGGTATTCGAGGTTCGCCATGCATCCAGCACCTGGGCATCGGAAAAGCCGATGTGCACGCCGGGCAGGAAGTGCCCGTCGCCGACGATGCTCTCGCCCTGGGCCGCGGTGTTGGCCAGCACGAAGCCGCCGGCGCCGCCGGCGAGCACGTTTGCGCCCTTGGCGACCCGCGCGATCGAACCGCGGTCGCAGATCACGATCTCGTTGTTGAAGTGGCCGGCCGGGAACGCCGCCAGACACTGCCCCGGGTTGGTGTCGTTGGACGACCCGTTGGAGGTCGGGAAGTCGCGCGCGTGGATGATCGGCGCCGGTCCGAAACCGGCGGTCAGCCCGGCCCCGACGATGTCGGCCAGCGAGGCCGCGTCGCTGTTCAGGTTGATCAGGCTGTTGTCGATGGCCCGGTTGTGGGTGCTGGCGCCGACGGTCGCGACCCACGGCGACTGGTGGCCCAGCGTGCCCGCTCCGGGACCTGAGTTGCCGGCTGAAGCCGACACATAGACGCCGGCCGAGGCGGCGCCCAGGAAGCCTAGTTCGACCGTGTCGCTGTACGGATTGGTGCCGCCGGAGATCGAATAGTTGATGGCCGCTATGCCGTTGGGCAGGTTGCCGTTATCGATGACCACCTGGTTGACCGCCGCGACCAGGGCAGAACCCGGGCAGGACGCGACGCAGACGTCGTAGCTGATCAGGTTGGCGTGTGGCGCCACGCCGGAGACGTTGCGCACGAAGCTGGTCGTCGGGGCGACGATTGCGGCATTGTTGACGACGTTGCCGCCGGCCGTGCTGGCGGTATGAACGCCGTGCCGGTCGGTGGCTTCTGGAGTCGGAAAGGCCGGGTCACCGGGCACGAAGGTCCAGGCCCCAATCAGCTTGTCGTTGCAGAAATTGGGATCGGTCACGTCGCAGTAGCTGCCAGGCACGTAGCTGCCCGATCCGAGCGGGTTGGTGTGGTCGAAACCGTCGCCGCCGAGGTCGGCAAAGGACGGATGGTCGAAGTTGATGCCGGTGTCCAGGACCCCGATGACGACGCCCTCGCCGCGCGAGTGCGGAACGTTGTTGGGCGGCCCGGTCCAGATGAACGGCGCGTCGATCCAGTCAGGACCGGCGTCGGTGGTCGGCTCGTAAAAGCGCTCCCGGCTGACCCGAAGCACGCCGGGCATGTTGGCCGCGGACGCCGCCTGCGCGGCGGTCATCTTCATCGCCACGCCGTTGAAGGCGTGCTGGTAGGTGAATTTCACGTCCGCTTTGCCGCTCTTGTAGAACGAGCCCATCGCTGTCAGAAAATCGTTCTGTTCGCTCTGCAAAAGCTTGACGTAGGACTGTGCGGCTTTGCTGCGGGTGTCGAGCCGGGTGTTGCCCGTCGCCTTGCGACTGGTGCCCTGGAAGCCGTCGATACCGCCGTCGTACATCGCCAGCGGCGGGTTTTCGAACTGGACGATGTAGACCGCCCGGCCGTCGGCGTCGAGGCTCGGCTTGCCGCCGGGGCCGGGACCGACTTCGGCGCTGGCCTGGACGGTGCCGCTGGATTCAAGTTCGTCATTGGCCAGGCTGCCGGTGGCGATCAAGACCGCCGAAGCAACACCCAAGACGATTGCTGCGCGAGATAATTTCATTCGAGCTACCCCCTATTAGGTAAGAACAATGCCGCCACCCCCTTGGCGGCGGTCCCAACCCGAGACCGATGACGGACGCGGGTTGGATGCATGGAATGCGGATCGCTTTTATACACCCGCCGCGGGTGCAGGGCAAATCCGGCGGCGGCGACGTCAATTCTGGCTACCTGCGGCTAGAATGCCTGCGTGAGACCATTTTTCGGCGCCCGGACCGTCCAACGGTCAGACAGCAGGGCGTGTAACCGATGGGTGTGCCGATACGAATCGAGGACAAGCGGCTGGTCAAGCGCATGCTGGCGCACGAGGACGCCGCGTTCAACGAGTTTTTCGCGAGCTATTTTTCGCGCCTGTATCGCTTCGCCCTGATCCGGCTGAACGACGATCCGGAATCGACCAAGGAGGTGGTCCAGATAGCGCTGAGCAAAGCGATCCGCAAGCTCCACACCTACCGCGGTGAGGCCGCTTTGTTCACCTGGCTTTGCACCATTTGCCGCAATGAATTGAGCGATCATTTTTCCAAAACCGCGCGCCATCGCAAGCACGTGGTGCTGACCGAAGACTATCCGGAAATCGAGGCCGCGGTGGACTCTTTCAGGGCCCCGCCGGCGGACGATCCGGAGCGCGGCTTCCAGCGCCTGGAAACCGCGCGCCTGATCCAGGTCGCCCTCGACCGGTTGCCGCCGCGCTACGGCGACGCGCTGGAGTGGAAATACGTGTACGGTTTCAGCGCCCAGGAAGTGGCCGACAAGCTGGGGATCGGCCGCGAAGCGGCGCAGTCGGTGCTGGCGCGGGCCAAGCGCGCGTTTTACGAGGTTTACCGGTCACTGCTGCAAACCCCGGAGGAGCATCCGCAGCGGCCCTGACGAGTGACGCATATGAATACGCAAAACCAATCAACGAACGGTGAACGCCAGCTCGAAACGCTGGTCGAGGAACTGTTCAAGCACGCCGCGCCGCGCCCGCAGCCGCCGCCTGCCGTTGCCGAGGAAGTCCGGGCCGCGCTGAAGCGCGAGTGGGACGAGGTGGCGTCGCGGCGCACCCGACGCGCCCGCCTCGGTTGGCTCGCAGCGGCCGCGTCGCTGCTGATCATGGCCGGCGCCGCAACGCTGGCGCTACGCCCGCAGCTGTTGTTTCCGGAGCCGGTCGCGTTGGCCTCGATCGAGCGCGTCACCGGCGAGCTGTGGCTGAGCGAGGATGGCGAGCCGGTTCGCGCGGTAGTGAGCGCCGGGCTGGAACTCGAGCAGGGTCAGACCTTGACCACCGCGGCCGACGCGATGGTGGCGGTGCGACTTTTTTCGGGAGGGTCCGTGCGGTTAGACGCCGAATCGACCGTCACGCTCGGTGAGGGCGCACGCATCGAGTTGGCCTCGGGCGCGCTTTATTTCGATTCCCACGCCGATTCGCTGCCGAACGGCCGTCTGACGGTCGCTACGCCGTTTGGCGAGGTGCGCGATGTCGGCACCCAGTTCGTCGCCAGGATCACCTCCGCGACGCTGGCGGTGAGCGTGCGCGAGGGCTTGGTGACGGTCAGCCGTGGCAAGGAGGAACTGGTGGCCAGCGTGGGTGAACGGCTGACGGTCGGAAGCCTCGGCGAGCCGGTTTCGCGCGAAGCGATCCCGACTTTCGGCGAAGACTGGCGATGGACCGAACGGATCGCGCCGGCTCTTGAGATCCAGGGCCGCCGCCTGATCGAGGTGCTGGCCTGGTTTGCGCGTGAGACCGGCCGCGAGCTCGAGTTTGGCAGCCTGGACGCGCGACGCATTGCCGGTGAGGCGACGCTGCACCAGTCAGGTTCGGTCGATCTGGAGCGGCTGACTGCGCTGACCGGCCTGCTGGCCAGCTCCGATTTGGAGCACCGCCTGGTCGGCGCCAAGATCTACGTCACCGTGCGCGCGCGCTGACGCGGGCTTCGCCGCATGTCGAGGGCGGTGATAGGATGGGTTTCTGGCGGGCCGGCTGCTGCGTCTGGTCCGGTGAGGGCGTCATGACGCTGCGCGATTCGAAACATGCCATGCCGACCTTTCGCGAGCGCTTCCGCGCGCCGTCCCTGCGGCTGATCTGGGCTGCGGTTCTGGGCCTGACCATTGCCGCTCCGCTAGCCGCGGATTCTACCGACGCCGCCCCGAAGACGACGTATTTTGGGCGTGCCGTACAGGACGTGCTCGATTCGTTCGACCAGGTTCCGCTGATCTACTCGAGCACGCTGGTCGGCGAAGGCCTGTGGGTCGTTGCCGAACCGGAAGCGACCCGCGCCGTCGACATCCTCGGCGAGGTGCTGGCGCCGCACGGACTGCGCCTGGAGGCGTTCAACGGCACCTACTACGTCGTGCGCTCGCATCAGGCCCCCTCACCCGATGCACCGGGGGCGCTGATCGTCTACGTCAAGAAGCACGGTTCCGGCGGGCATCTGCCCGGCGCCGAAGTACGGCTCGACGATTTAGACCAAGTGCTCATCGCCGACAACCGCGGCATCTCGCAGCTCTACGACGTGCCCCCGGGATCATACCGGGTCGACGTCGAAGCGCCGTCATACCGCTCCGAACAGCACACGGTGACGATTCGTCCCGGGGCGCTGTCGGTCGAAGTGTTCGCGCTGCCCGTTGCCGAAGTCAAGCTGGAAAACATCACCGTCACCGCCAGCCGCTACGACTTGCTCAACCCGATTCACAATTCGATGGCCTATTTCAGCCGCGAGGAAATCGAAAGCCTGCCGAACTTTGGCGAGGATCCGATCCACGCCACCCATCGACTGCCCGGCACGGCGGCCGGGGGCCTGTCGGCCAAGTCCCACATCCGGGGCGGCGAGGACAACGAGACCCTGTTGATCTTGGACGGGCTGGAGCTGCTCGAGCCGTTCCACATCCGAGATTTTCACAGCATTTTCTCGACCATCGACCAGCGCGCGATCTCCGGCATCGAAATGTACACCGGCGGTTTTCCGGCCGCGTACGGCGATCACATGAGCGCGGTGATGCTGATCGACTCGCTGGAGCCGAGCGCGACGCAGCACGAGCTGGGACTGACGTTGTGGAATACGTCGGGACTGTCCAGCGGGATCATCGGCGCCGATCGGGGCGAATGGCTGCTGTCGGCGCGGCGCGGCAACCTCGACCTCGTGGTCGACCCCAAATACGGCGAGCCTTCCTATTACGACGTATTCGGGCATCTGGGCTTTCAGCGCACGCCGCTGGGCAAATTCTCGATCAATGCCTTCGTGTCCAGTGACGATGTGCTGGTTATCACCGAGAGCGACGTCGACGACAATGAAAGCTCCACCAGCAGCACCGACAACGCCCAGTTTTGGGTGCGGCTCGAAAACGACTGGAGCGAGGCGTTGAGCAGCAGCACGGTGCTGGCCTATAGCCAGTTCAAAAACGATCGGGCCGGGACGGTCGCCGACGAGGAAAAGATCGTCGGCTTCGTGGATGACCGTCGCGATGTCGACATATTCGAATTCAAGCAGGACTGGACGTGGCACGCCGCCAGGGGCCACCTGCTCAAATTCGGCTACTACACGAGGCACTCGAGCGCCGATTACGACTACCGCAGCGCGGTGCAATATTCGGGTTTTTTCGAGACTTTTCCAGACCGGGAATCGGAGGTCGAGAGGCGCATCGTGGCCGCCCCCGACGGGGCAAGCTATGGCATTTACGTGTCCGATCGCTTTCAGATCGGCACCCGCTTCACGGCCGAGGCGGGACTGCGCTGGGATCAGCAGAACTATACCGATACCGCCGATGACGACCAGTTCAGTCCGCGCCTGAGCCTGTTGTATTCGCTAACCCCGAGCACCGATCTGCGGGCCAGTTGGGGGCGCTTTTATCAGTCCCAGGGCATCCAGGAATTGCAGGTGGAGGACGGGATAACCGAATTTTTGCCCGCCCAGCGCGCCGATCACTACATCCT
>JBFGYD010000174.1:0-5704 GCA_041587615.1 Lysobacterales bacterium | reverse complement strand
CGTCGAGTTCGTCGAGCGCGCGCTGCATCGGCTCGACCTTGGCGTCGCGGTTGTACGCTTCGATGCCCTTGAGCCCCTGCTCCCAGCGCTTGCCGAAGCGCGCCTCCTGCCACGCCGCGCTGATCGACGGCTGGTAGACCATCAGGTTCAGCTCGAGGCGTTCGGTCAGCTCGTCGACGAAGCGGTAGGTTTCCGGGAACAGGTAGCCCGTGTCGATCAGCACCACCGGGATGTCCGGCACGATCCGGGTCACCAGGTGCAGCATGACCGCCGACTGGGCGCCGAAGCTGGAGCTGAGCACCGCGTTGCCGGGAAGGTGCTCCAGCGCCCATTCCACCCGTGCCATCGGCGAGCGCTCGCGCAATAGCCGATCGGCGCAGGCCGGATCGAGCGCGCGGCGTTGTTCGCAAAGGGCCAGCGCGGCCATGCTCAGTTCTGCTGCCGCTGCTGGACCTGCGGCCCTTCCGCGACGGCGGCCACGTGGCCGGCACGCACGACGAAGTCGCCGAATCGCTCGTCCGCTTCGCGGCGGGCGGCGTAGTCGGCCAACAGCGGTGCCAGCGCGTCCACGATGCCCTGGTCGTCGACGTTTTCGGCGTACAGCCGGTTGAGGCGGCGGCCGTCGAAACCGCCGCCGAGAAACAGGTTGTAGCTGCCCTCGGCCTTGCCGACCAGGCCGATCTCGGCCACGTAGGGGCGCGCGCAGCCGTTGGGGCAGCCGGTCATTCGGATTACGATCGGCTCGTCGTCGAGACCTGAATCCGCCAGCAACTTATCCAGCCGGTCGATCAGCTCCGGCAGGTAGCGTTCGCTCTCGGCCAGCGCCAGGCCACAGGTCGGCAGCCCCACGCAGGCGAGCGAATTGAGGCGCAAAGGCGTGGCCGGGCGGATCATGCCGTATTCGGACAGCAGCGCGTCGATCCCTGCCCTGGCGTCGGCCGATACGCCGGCGATAACGACGTTCTGATTCGCGGTCAGGCGAAATTCACCCTCGTGGACCTGGGCGATCGCCCGCATGCCGCTCAACTGGCGCGCCTCGCCGCGGTCGGCCAGACGACCGTTTTCGACGAACAGCGTGTAGTGCCAGGCGCCGCGTTCGTCCTCCAGCCAGCCGTGCGGGTCGCCGCGCTGACTGAACGCGACCTCGTGCGCCGGCGCCAACTCGACCCCGGCGCGGCGCTGGATTTCGGCCAGAAACCAGTCCAGACCGTGCTCGTCGATGGTGTACTTGAGCCGCGCGTGCTTGCGCTCGGTACGGTCACCGTGATCGCGCTGGGTCGTGACCACGGCCTCGGCGACTGGAATCACCTGCTCCGGGGTAATGAAGCCCAGCGTGTCGGCCAGCCGCGGATAGGTCTCGGCCAGCCCATGGCTCATGCCCATGCCGCCCCCGGCGGTGACGTTGTAGCCGATCAGTTCCCGGTCCTCCACGATCGCAATGAAGCCCAGATCCTGGGCATGGACGTCGACGTCGTTCAACGGCGGAATTGCGAACGCGATCTTGAACTTGCGCGGCAGATAGGTGGCGCCGTAGACCGGCTCGGATTCGGCCTCGGAGCTTGCCAGCTTGTCGCCGCCGAGCCAGATCTCGTGGTAGGCGCCGGTGCGCGGGCTCAGGTGGTCGGCCAGTGCGGCCGCCGCGGCGGCGGTTTGCTCGCGGATCGACGCCAGCGCCGACACCGGCGGCGCCATCACGTTGCGGTTGACGTCGCCACAGGCGGCCAAGGTGCTCAGTAGCGCCTCGTTGATCGCGCCGATCGTGGGTTTGAGGTCGCGCTTGATCACGCCGTGGAACTGGAACGCCTGGCGGGTCGTGACCCGCAGCGTGCCGTTGGCGTAAGTGTTGGCCAGCGCGTCCAACGCCAGCCACTGCGCCGGCGTGCAAATACCGGCCGGCATGCGGGCGCGGATCATAAAGCGGTAGGCCGGTTCGAGCTTCTGGCGGCGGCGCTCGGCGCGCAGATCGCGGTCGTCCTGCTGATAGATGCCGTGGAACTTGCTGATCTGGGTGTCGTCCTCGGCGATCGCGCCGGTGGCCGCGTCCGCCAGGCTGGCGGCAAGCGTGCCCCGCAGCAAGCGACTCTCGGCCTTGATCCGCTCCACTTCTGAGAAATCGGTCATGAGCTTTCGTGTCTCCGCGACATCCCTTTTCCACGAGGGGGCCTCGCGGAAAAGGAGTTGGACGAGCTAATGGGGATCGCGGCGGTGGCCGCGTCCCCCGAATCGGCTACCAGCGCTCCGCCTTGGTCCTGTCTTCTCTCAATTTCTCAAATCTTACTTATTGTCCGCGTTCCGCCGGAACGCGGACTAGTAGACATCGCGCTGGTAGCGGCGCTCTCGCCTCAGTTCCTGGATGAATTCCTTGGCCTGATCCTGGCTGAGGCCGCCTTCGCTGGCGGCGATGTCGATCAGGGTTCGGTGCACGTCGGGCGCCATCGCCTTGGCGTCTCCGCAGACGTACAGATAAGCGCCGTCGTTGAGCCATCGGTAGACCTCGGCGCCGTGCTCACGCAATCGGTGCTGGACGTAGAGTTTGTCGGCCTGGTCACGCGAGAACGCCACGTCCAGCCGGGTCAGCAGGCCACTCTTGCGGTATCGCAGCCATTCGATCTGATACAAGAAATCGCGGTCGAAGTGGCGATCGCCGAACAGCAGCCAGTTGCGCCCGGTGGCGCCCTCGGCTTCGCGCTGCTGCAGGAAGGCGCGATACGGCGCAACGCCGGTGCCTGGACCGATCATGATGATCGGCGCGGCGGGATCGTCGGGCAGCCGAAAGCGCGGATTGGAGTCCAGGTACACATCGGCCCGGTCGCCGGCCTTCAGCGCGGCCAGATGATTGGAGGCGGCGCCGAAGCGCGGACGCTGCGTGCCGTGGCGGACCACCGCGACGGTCAGGTGGACCTCGTCGGGGTGGGCCAGCGGCGAAGAGGCGATCGAATAGGATCGCGCGGCCAGTGGCCGCAACGTATCGATCAGGTCTTGCGCCCCGATCGAAAACGGGTAGGCGGCAACGACGTCGGCCACTTCATGGCCCTCCAGATAGCGCCGCAGCATCTCCGGATCGTCGAGCATTTCGCTCAGTTTCGCGATGCCGCCGAGGTCGGCATAGGCTCTCAAGAACGGCGGGCTCAGGCGGGTCAGTTCGCGGGCTTCGGAAAGCGCGCCTGCCAGCGATCGGCGCTCGCCGTCGACCTCGACTTCCCGTTCCGGATCGAGGCCGGTCGCTTCAATCAGCGCCCCGACGGTCGCGGGCGGGTTGCGTGGCACGACCGCGATCGAATCGCCGGGCTGATATTCGATCCCGGCGCCGGTCAGCGAAAGCTCCAGGTGGCGCACGTCCTTGGTCGAGTCCCGCCCAGTGATTTTCTGGTTAGCCAGCAGTTCGGCCGCGAAAGGCTGTTCGCGGCTGTAACGCGGCGCCGCCGGGACCGCCCGGAGCAGCGGCCGTGGGCTCGCGTCCGGAGCGGTCGGGGCCAGCGAGGCGCCGATGTCGAGCATCTGCCGCTGCCACTCGCCGGCCGGTTTCCGGTAGTCGACGTCGCACTCGATCCTGGGCCGCAACTCGGTCGCGCCGAGGGCCGCCAGGCGCCGATCGAAGTCGCGCCCGGTCTGGCAGAAATTGGCGTAGCTGGAATCGCCCAGCGCCAGCACCGCGTAGCGCAGATCGGGAAGCCGCGGGGCCCGCTCGGAACCGAGGAATTCCCACAGCTCCTCGGCGTCGTCCGGCGGGTCGCCTTCACCGTGGGTGCTGATGACCAGGAACAAGACCTTTTCTTGCTTCAGCCGCGCCGGCGCATAGTCGGCCATGCTCTTGACCGCGACGCCGAATCCGCGCTCGGCGGCTTCGGCAGCCAGTTGCTCGGCGATCGCCTGACCGTTGCCGGTCTGCGACCCGTACAGCACCGTGGCCACCGGCTGGACGAATGCGCGCGGCGTTGCAGCCGGCTGTGCGGCGGCCGCCATGCCGGCCAGAAAACCGCTGGCCCACAGCCGCTGCTGGTCCGTCCAGGCGCTTGCCAATTGGGCCAGGGCCTGCTGCTCCTCGGTCTGGAGGGGGCTTTGTTCAAGTGCCAGCGACATCGCAGACGTTCCGGTTTGGGACGTCCATCAGCCTACGCCGGCGGGTTCTGACAGGGGAACGATTTAGTTTTTATGCCCGCATAACCTGGGGCAATAAAGAAGTGGTCGAGTTAGACATGGTGTTTTCACCTGCCCATCCCCAACCTCGTGGATTACGCTGAGGATGGACCCTAACGCAGAGCCACATTGAGGAGGGCAGGTCAAATCATCATGTCTAGTTGCTTTCCAGCTCGTCGAGTCGGGCGGCGAGCGACTCGGCCAGCTCGCGGGTGCGTGCCAGCACCGCTTTCTGAGCGTCGAACTCCTCCCGCGTCACCAGATCGAGGCGGTCGAACCAGCCCTGGAGCACGGCCCGGAAGTTGTCCTTGAGATCGTCCCCTGCCGCTTTGAGTGAGGACGGAACGAGGCGGTTGAGCTGTCCGGCCAGCTCGTCGAGTTTGTTCGGATCGACCATGGCTAGAAGATAACCCAGCTCCGCCGCCCGCGCCAGGTCCGTCTCGCGGTTGCTCCAAATTGGTGCACTGGGCCTCAATTCACGCCACGCGCTGGTGCAGGAAAAACGGCCCCGTTTTAGACGGTTTATATTCAACTATATGTTTTATATGAGAAAAATATTTTTGGCACGCGTGTTGCGTTGTTCCGTCGGGTCTGCCAATACCTGAACTGGAGAAAACGCAATGAAAACTGAAATCAGAAGAGTCGGCCCGCTGCTCTCGCTGCTGGGTCTAAGTGCTGCCGCCGGGGCCGCTCACGCGGAAGCCAGTGCCAACGTGACCCTGATCAGCGACTACCTGTTCCGCGGAATCACCCAGACCGACCATCAGGCCGCGCTGCAGGGCGGCATCGACTGGAGCGGCTCCTCGGGCCTGTATGCCAGCCTCTGGCTGTCCGATACCGACTTCAATCCCCCCGGCGAGGAGACTTCGGGGGTTGAGGTGGACCTGATCGCCGGCTATGTCCATGAGCTGGGCGAAAGTTCGCTCGACGTCGGGTTCATCAGCTACCAATACCCCAACATCGACGCCAACCTGGAGGAAGTCTATCTCGGTTTTTCGACCGGCAACCTCAGTGCCAAGGTCTATTACGACTGGGATAACGAGACGACCTACCTGGAAAGCGGCTACGAGTGGACCGTCGGCGAGGACGTGACCCTCGGAATTGCCGGCGGCTGGTTTGAGGCCGACGGCGGTGCCGACTACATCCACTACGGGTTCTCGGTCGGCAAATCGGTCGGCGGCTTCGACTGGTCGCTCGGGGTCAGCGACACCGACATCGACGGTGACGACGTCACCGCACTGGTCGGCATCTCCCGATCGTTCGATCTTTTTTGAACCTGTCCATGGTTAGCCAGAGGAGAGCAGCGTGGAACAAGTAACCCAAGTCAGCTACGCGCTGGACACCTTCTATTTCCTGGTGACCGGTGCGCTGGTGATGTGGATGGCGGCCGGCTTCGCGATGCTCGAAGCCGGCCTGGTCCAGGCCAAAAACACGTCCGAGATCCTGGCCAAGAACATCGGCCTGTTCGCGATCGCCTGCGTGATGTACATGCTATGTGGCTACGGCATCATGTATGGCAGCGCTGACGGTTTGATTCTGCCACCGTTCGACGGCCTGCTGGGACGCG
>JBFGYD010000173.1:0-5733 GCA_041587615.1 Lysobacterales bacterium | reverse complement strand
TTGGGGTCGAATCGGAGGTCTGCCGGAGGCGTTTAAGCTGAGGTAGTCGCGCAGCCCGCGTTGGCACAAGAGCTGGGGAGGGCAATCTGGCGGGGCTTTCGCGCGGAGCGCGAAAGTAGCTCCGCTTCTTTTTTGTCCTGCCGACCTAAGGGGCGGTGGCGCGCCGCGTAGGCCCCTGCCGACGCCCTGCCAAAGAAACCCAGCTACTTTCGCGCTACGCGCGAAAGAGACGCCCGGTTACCCTCCGGGGCTCTCTACGCAGCGCCGGCTGCCCCCCGACCCCTCACCCCACCGCTTCGTTCACCGCACCCGCAAGTGCTACCCCGAACTTCTCGATGTCCTCCACCGTCTTCGTCTCCGTCGCGCACACCAGCAAGGCGTTTTCCAGTCCGGGGTAGTCCCTCCCCAGGTCGTAGCCGGCGACGATGTTCTGGTGCGCCAGCGCCTCGATGACCTCGCCGGCCGGTCGCGGCAGTCTGAGCGCGGCCTCGTGAAACACCGGGCCTGAGTGCAGCCGCTCGACCCCGTCGATCGCGCTCAGCCGCTCGATCAGGTCCAGGGTGTTGCGGTGCGAGGCGCTGGCCACCTGCTCGAGGCCGTGCGGGCCCAGCAGCGCCATGTAGATCGTGGCCGCGGTCACCAGCAGGCCCTGGTTGGTGCAGATGTTGGACGTCGCCTTGGCCCGGCGGATGTGCTGCTCGCGCGCCTGCAGGGTCAGCGCGAAGCCCTCCTGGCCGTTCAGGTCGGTAGTACGGCCCACCAGCCGCCCGGGCATCTGGCGCACGTACTCCTGGCGGCAGCACAGAATTCCGAAATAAGGCCCGCCCGATGACAGCGGCACCCCCAGAGGCTGGCCCTCGCCGCAGACGATGTCGACCCCGTTTTCGCCCCATTCGCCGGGCGGCTCCAGGATCGCCAGCGCCAGCGGGTTGACCACCCCGATCACGATCGCCCCGAGTTTGCGCGCGGCGCGGGTGAGCTTGTCCGCCGGCTCCAGCACGCCGAAGAAATTGGGCTGCGGGATGACGACCGCGGTCACGTCCTCCCCCTCGAAGGCCTTCAATGCGTCCGGCTCGGTGTGGCCCGTCTCGGCGGAAAACCCGAGTTCGACGAGGTCGATCTCTTGCAGCGCGACGATGTCTGCTAGCACCTTGCGGTAGACCGGGTTCACGGTGCCGGCCACGAGCACCTTGCGCGATTTGGACTTGCGGTGGCAGCGCACCGCCATCAGCACCGCCTCGGCCAGCGCCGAGGCCCCGTCGTAAAGGGACGCGTTGGAGACCTGCATCCCGGTCAGCTTGGCCATCATGGTCTGGTATTCGTAGATCACCTGCAGCGTGCCCTGGCTGGCCTCGGCCTGGTACGGGGTATAGGCTGAGTAGAACTCGCCGCGGGTCGTGATCTGCCACACCGCCGCCGGGATGTGGTGCTCGTAGGCGCCGGCGCCGGCAAAGCACAGCGGCGTACCGTCGCGCGCCGCGAGCCGCTTGACCGCACGCGCCACCGTCATCTCGTTCTCGCCCTTCGGGATGTCTAGTCCTTCAACGCGCAGCGCCTCGGGGATCTCGTCGAACAGATCGTCTATTTCGTCGACGCCGATCGCTTCCAGCATCGCCTCGATGTCGGCTTCGGTATGGGGAATGAACGGCATGGCGGTCCTAGTCAGTCCTTCGTATCAAAATCCCGGAGGGCGGCTATTCTGCCTGATCTATCGGATGCGTGAAACCCACTGTTTCGGGAGACTCTGTCCGTCAGACCACTAGGGCAAGAAGACATCGCTCATGGCAGGAAGCCAATTCCGAAGGTCCCCGGGACCTGCCCGGCCGAAAAAGTATCACGCCTCGAAAATGCGCCTGTCACGCGGTTTGGGAGCGCGCGCGGCCCGGCTTCCGCCAAATGGTTAGGATAGGATGGCACTGGTTCTTGAGAGCAGCAGTCGATAAGGTCAATGGTGTTAGGATCAGGCTCTACCGCAAGAGTGGCGCGTCGGCTGGGAGTGCGCGTCAGTAGTGGTCGGCTCGCTGTTCGCTTGATCTCGCTCCCGGGTGTCCTGATCCTTTCGTCGCTGTCTTTCGCTGCGCCCTGCTGGACGGGCCCGGCGCAACCATCCGCTCTGAAAACCGTCGAATGCCGCGATTGGCCGGGGTGGCAGAACGAGGACGACGTCCGCTGCGGCTACCTGACCGTACCCGAAGACCACGCCGACCCCGCCGGGCGAAAGATCAAGCTCGCCTTCGCCGTATTCAAGGGCAAGGCTGGCAGCGACCCGACCGTTGCCACGCTCATTCTGACCGGCGGCCCCGGCGGTCGCGCGCTCGCGTCACCTTCGCTAGGCGCCAATCACCGGTTGCGGGACTTGAGCGACCTGGTCGTGGTCGAGCAGCGCGGAGTCGGCTTGTCCAGCGCGGTGCAGGATAGCGGAGAGCAGGTCATCGAGCTGATGGCGCGGGACTTGAGTTCCGCCGAGGAGATCGCGCTGACCCGGGAGGCCATGACCGCCAAGGCGTCCGAGATCAGGGCTGCCGGGATCGGGCTCGAGCATTACAACTCCACCCAGAACGCCAGCGACTTCGGTGCGCTGATGGCCGCGCTGGGCTATGACGGCTACAACCTCTACGGGCTGTCTTACGGCACCAAGCTCGCGATGACGATCATGAAATATTTTCCGTCGCGGGTCCGGGCGGCGATTCTCGAGGGCCCCGCGGTCCTGGACGGCACCGCGCTGGAATCCCGCTTTCCCGACCTGCTGCGAGCGCTGAATCTGTTATTCGATCGCTGCGCCCGCGAAGCCACCTGCCGGGCCGCCCATGTCGATCTGAAGGCGGACATGATGCGGGCGATCGAATCGCTCGAGAAAAACCCGATCACGGTCGAGCTGCTCGATCGGGCCTTCACCATCAATCCCCAGGATCTGCTTTTTTTGATTCGGTATCTGCTGTACGCCGACACCGCGCTCGACACCGTTCCCCGGCTTGTTCAGGCGGTCAATGGACGGAATCTGGACACGGTCCAAAGGCTGGCCGCCGCGCCGGCGCGCATTTTGAGAGGCGCCAACGTTTCGGTCTTTTACAGCTTCAATCTTTACGAGGAGTACTCTCCTGAAACCCCCGGCCGGGTCGCGGATTTCATCCAGGGCCAAGCGGAATTTGCGCATGGCCTGGCCTGGTTTCAGGCGTTCATCCCGGCGCTTGAAGTCTGGCACCGGGGACGGGTCACGGCAGCCGAGGCCAGGCTCGAGAATATCGAGGCGCCCGCGCTGGTGATCACCAACGAATTCGATCCGGTGACCCCACCGCATAACACGATCCTGTTTGAACAAGCCCTGATCAATGAGCAGGTGCTGCGGCTCGATCGCTTTGGCCATGGCGCCGGCGGGGCGTGTATCGGCCGGATCCGCACGTCTTTTTTGCGCGACCCCGGACTGCCCGTTGGCTTGACATGCCTGAAAGCGCGGTGAAGACGCGGCGGGCATCGGGCGCCGCTTGAAATACAATAGCAGGACCGATGGCGCCAATCCGACCATCGACCGGAGGTGGAGCATGAGAAATCGTTGCCTCGCGCTGACCGCGCTGCTGGCGACCGCGTTTGGGTTCGCGGGGCCGGTCCTTGCGCAGGACGAAGAGATCAGCGCCAAGCTGCAGCCGCAGGTGCTGCGTTCGCTCAACGAGCGGCGCGCGGCGGCGGTCCCTGGAGCCGAGGTCCGCACCCGCATCGTGGTGACCTTGAAACCGCCGTCGGCGATGACCCGAAGCGCGATGGACTACCGCAGCGCCGCCGGCATGCGCGCGATTCAACGCGAGGTCCGCTCGATGCAGGACCGGGTTTTTCAGCGATCGGTCGGCGGCGACTACCTCATGCTGTACCGCTACGAAAGCTTCTTTGGATTCTCCGCGTTTGCCGATGACGACGCGATCATGGGTCTGGCCGGCCTGCCCGAGGTCGAGCGCATCGAGGAGATGCCGGTCTACTACAAGGCCTCGGCCGAATCTCATCCGCTGGCGCGGGTCGATGCCGTCCACGCGTCCGGGCTGACCGGCGCCGGGGTCACGATTGCCGTGATCGACGACGGCATCGACCACGATCACCCGGCGTTCGGCGGATTTGCCGCCTTCCCGAATGCGAAGATTCTCGGCGGGCGGGATTTTGCCGACGACGACGCAGATCCCACGATCGACTGCCTGGAGCAGAGCCACGGCACCGCGGTAGCCGGGGTCGCCGCCGGCAACGGCGGCGGGGTGACCGGAACCGCGCCCGAGGCGAGAATCGTGATGCTCAAGGTGCAGAGCGCCAACCTGTGCGGCGAGCCGGCGTTGGACGGCGACCTGGTCGGGGCGATCGACTGGGCGGTGAGCAACCGCGACGTTTTTGGCATCCGCATCATCTCGATGAGCCTGGGTTCCGGAGGTTTCACCGGGGCCGCCGCCTGCGAAACTTCCTCGCCGGCCACCCGCAACGCCGTCAACGCCGCGGTCCAGGCCGGGCTGGTAGTGCTCGCCGCGGCCGGTAACGACGGCTTTTGCGACCGCATCTCGCGACCGGCCTGCATGGACTCAGCGATCAGCGTCGGCGCGGTTTACGACGCGCCTCTGGGCGAAAGCGGCTTTTGCGTCTCCCCCAACTCGTGCGTGTCCCAGCCGCACCCGACCTGCGCGGCGATGGGCAAACAAGCCTGCTTCAACGCCGCGACCGACGCTGACCTGGTGACGTGTTATTCCAACAGCGCCGTATTCCTGGATATCCTCGCCCCGTCCAACTGCGCGACGTCTGCCGCGCCGGGCGGCGCCACCACCGACTGTTTCGGCGGCACGTCCTCGGCTACCCCGTTCGCCGCCGACATCGCCGCCACCCTGATCGAGGACGACCCCTCGCTGAGCAACGAGACACTGCGTGCCCGCCTGCGAGACTCAGGCGTCGCGGTTACCGACCCGCGCAACGGGCAGGTCACGCCGCGGGTGGACGCGCTGGCCTCGATCCCGGTGCCGACCCCGGCGGACGTCGTCGATTTGGGCAATACCGTCGCGTACTCCGACCAGGATGGCGACGGCAGCCTGACCGTGGCCGTTGGCGGCGCCGCGCTGCTGATGGAGGGTAACCGCTGGCGTCGCACCGAGCAGACCTTTACGGTGACCGCGTTCACGACGCTGGAGTTTCAGTTCACTTCCGGCGTCGAGGGCGAGATCCACGGCATCGGCCTGGACGAAGACGACGAGTTGTCAAACGGCGCGCGGATTTTTCAGTTGTTCGGCAGCCAGGATTGGGGCGGGGCCATCCAAGCCTACAACGGCGTCTACGAGACCCTGGGCGCCAGTGCGACTTACCGGATCCCGGTGGGCGGCTTTTACCGCGGGGACGGGTTCCGCCTGGTGTTGGTCAACGACAACGATGCCGGTGGGACGATCAACTCGAGCCGGTTCGACAACGTGCGGGTGTTCGAGCACCCGCCCGCGACGCCGGCGCTTGATTTCACCGCGCTGAGTACCGAGGCTTATTCCAATCAGGACGCGGCCGGCGCCGAGGTGATCGAGGACTCAGGCGCCACGCTGTCCTTGAGCGGCAACCGCTGGCGCCGCACCGCCGAGAGCTTCACTGTCGGTCCGGACACGGTGGTCGCGTTCGAGTTTTCCAGCGGCGCCGAGGGCGAGATCCACGGACTCGGGTTCGACGAAAATCAGCTGCTCGGCGACGCGACCCGCATTTTCAGGGTGTTCGGGACCCAAGACTGGCCCGGCGACG